>NZ_JBWMAV010000021.1:0-56116 GCF_056521425.1 Rhodoferax sp. LS1P39
CTGCACGACTTGCAGCTTGAACTCCGCGTTGAATGTTCGTCTTTGCTTCTTGGTCATATTTCTCGTCCAGGTGGATTCCACCTATCGAGGTGTCCGGGGGAATTAGACCAGCACAAGGCTCGCCATGAGATGGCTTTTCCCACTGCCTGCTTCGCCTTCCAAAATCCAGATAGAGATTTTTTGTGCTTCAACAAATTGTTGAACTTCAGCACTCAATTCCACCGCGCGATCAATCGCGTTGTCTAAACCACAGTTGTTACAAAACTCACGAAAAGCCGAATGATCGTATTCTCCAGTTGCGTCTCTTGGAAACACGGCATTCATCAAGTCATTGCCCTGTTCCGATATCAACTCAAGACTCTTCAACAGCGACTCATCCTGCTTGAGTAAGTCGCCATCATGTAAATCTTCCAACAACCTCTCGTAGGCCCGCTGAAGCATCTCCAACGAGATCGCAGCCTTCAATCGAGCCATCTCTATTGGCAGCTTTTCCAGCACATTTTTCCAAGCGATGACTAACTTGGAACAATTTTTTCTGTGCGAATCAGCGGCTCCTCGTGCTCCGGTGAAATGATTGAGAACTCCCTCGGCAGAAGTAGTTTGATGAAGCACAGGGGTATAGCGATCATGAAGCTGCGCAATCGCTAATTCTGTTTGTGTAGAAACCCAGTCCAACGAGTACGCTGGGCAGCCAAACCAATAGCTCAAAAGATGACTAGCCTCTGGCGTAATCAAGTGTTTGACTAGTTCTGAATAGCCGACCCACTCAACATAGACCGATGGTCTTAAGACACTCCAGTTATCAACAAGCTTGTTCCATTTAGTTATCTGGCCGGGCGTTCTATCCAACGGAACACAGACGATATAGCGTGCTAGGTCGGGGTGCCTTTGGATAGCAGTTTTTACAGACTCATTAACTTGATTCCATTGAGATGCATCTAGTTTTATGAAAAATTTCGATTGAAGCCCGACATATTTTCCTGATGAAGTAATTGCAATTGCCTCTACGCCTCCGTCTCCACCCCGGCCTTCGACCCGATCAATGCGCGTCAGGCTTTCCTTGGTTAATAGTGGCAAAAGCTGAACGCATAGTTCTTCAAATCCTTTGTCCTGCTTTCCATCAAAAACTCGGATTTCGGAGAATTTGATATCAGGCGTTCTACCCCCTCCTCTACTTTTCATCAACGGATCCTCATCTTTCTGGGCTTTGACTATGGGCATGCTACCTGTTTGATTACACACGGCATTCTGGGCTACGTGGTGCGCTGGGTGGACCAGGGCGTGGGCTGCTCCAAGGTGCCCGACATCCATAACGTGGGCCTGATGGAAGACCGCGCCACCCTGCGCATCAGCAGCCAGCACATGGCCAACTGGTTGCTGCACGGCGTGGTCACCCAGGCCCAAATCACCGAAACCTTCGAGCGCATGGCCGCCGTGGTGGACGGCCAGAACGCGGGCGACGCGGCGTACCAGAACATGGCGGGCCACTTCGGTACCTCGGCGGCATACAAGGCCGCGTGCGACCTGGTGTTCAAGGGCCTGGAACAGCCCAGCGGCTACACCGAACCCCTGCTGCACGCCTGGCGCTTGAAGGTGAAGGCGGGGATGGCTTGAGGCAAATGAAGCAACAATTGGGAACTGCTTGCTACTGAAATAGTAGCTTCCCACGCTTACCAAATAAGCGCTGGCTGCCGATTGGATGCCTGAAATGCAAAACGGCAGCTAAGGCTGCCGTTGTTCGGGGGTCTCACCGGGCCGGGTGGGCCGGGCTGTCGGGAAATTACCCCGGGTGCGGAAAATACCGGTCGATCAGCGGGCTGGCATGCGGCGGCGATCGCGGTCGTCGGAGGGCCAGTTGTATTCGGTGGTGGCGTGCAGTGTGGTCATCGGGAATCTCCTTGTGCACCTACAACGAGGCACCCGGAGATTCGGTTGACAACTTTTTTTACAAGCTGTGCACGATCTCAGGCGACCGTTTCCCCGAACACATGGGCCTGTCCCAATACGGTAATTTCCACAGTGGAACCCAGCGGCGGGATGTGGATGGCCGGGCTGCGCACCAGCAGCGGGGCCGTGTGGCTTTGCGCATCGCCCAGCAGGCGCACCGTCAAGCCACACAAGGCACCACCAAAGTCAATGTCTTCAACCACCCCGTAGCTGGCCTCGGCATCGGTGTCCATGGGGTCGGGCGGCACGGCGGTCAGTTGTAGCTGCTCGGGGCGCAGCATGATCTGCACCGGGCCTTTGCGCTGGCTGTCGTCGGCGGCGATCACACCCAGGGCGCAGGTGGCCCAGCCTTGCGACAACTGGGCGGGCAACACAATGGTTTCACCCAGAAATTGGGCGGTGGCGGCATCCGCGGGGCGCAGGTACAGGGTGTGCGGCGGGCCCACCTGGGCCAGACGGCCTGCACGCATCACCGCCACCTGGTCGGCAAACGACAGGGCTTCGGCCTGGTCGTGGGTGACCAAAATGGTGGTGATACCGGCGGCACCCAGCAACTGGGCCACGGCTTTGCGGGTGCTGGCGCGCAGGCCGGTGTCCAGGGCGGAAAAGGGTTCGTCCAGCAACATCAGGCGCGGCCTTTGGGCCAGGGCGCGGGCCAGGGCCACGCGCTGCTGCTGGCCGCCAGAGAGTTCGTGCGGGCGGCGGGTGAGCATGGCGGGGTCGAGCGCCACCATCTGCATCAGCTCGGTGATGCGCTGGGCGCGGTCGGTGGCGTTGCGGGCCAGGCCGAAACCGACGTTGTCGGCCACGCTCAAATGCGGGAACAGCGCACCTTCTTGCGGCACAAAGCCGATGCCGCGCCGGTGGGCCGGAACGGCGTTGGGGCCGTCGGCCAGCGTCTGGCTGCCCAGGGTGACGCGGCCCACATCCGGCGCTTCAAAGCCCGCAATGATGCGCAGCAGCGTGGTTTTGCCCGAGCCGGATGGGCCGACGATGGCGGTGCGGCTGCCAGCGGTGACCTGCAAATCAACACCGGCCAGTGCCACTTGGGGGCCGTAGCTTTTGCGCACGGCGTGAAGTTCTAGAAAGCCCATTACAGATTAACGTCCAGCCGTTCGTTTGGATTGCACATATAAAAGCCAGGTCATGGGCATGGACAGCAGCACCATCATCAGCGCGTAGGGGGCGGCGGCGGCGTAGTCGATCTCGCTGCTGAAGGCCCAGAACGCGGTGGCCAGGGTTTGCGTGCCGGTGGGGGCCAGCAGCAGGGTGGCGGTGAGCTCGTTGGTGATGCCCAGCGCCACCATCGCCATGCCAGCGGCAGCGCCCGGTGCCGCCAGCCGCAAGGTGACCGACCACAGCGCCTGCGCAGGCGTGCGGCCCAGGCTGCGGGCGGCGTGCTCCAGCTCCACCGGGGCCTGGGAGATACCGGCACGCAGGCTGACCAGCGCACGCGGCAAAAACATCAGCATGTAGGCCAGCAAAATCGTGGCCACGGTTTGGTACAGCGGCAACGCCACCCGCACGGTGATGGTGACCAGGGCCAGCGCCACCACCACACCGGGCAGCGAGCCGACCATGTAGTTGCAGGCCTCCACCACACGCTGCAGCTTGCCGGGTTTGCGGATGGACAGCCAGGCCATGGGCACCGACACCACCGTGGTCAGCACGCCGCCCAGCAGCGCCCACACCAGGGTCTGGCCCAGTGCCGCGCCCATCACGTCCAGATGCCACACGCCTGCACCACCCGCAATCAGCCAGCGCGCCAAGGTGTACAGCGGTACGCCCAACGCCAGCAGACTGGTCAAAAATGGTAGCAGCCAGGCCAGCACCGTCCAGCGGCCCAGGCGGCTGCGCACCGGCATGCGGGCGGCTCCGGTGCCGACACGGGCATAGCGTTCGTGGCCGCGCAGCCGGGCTTCCAGCGCCAGCAAACCAAAGCAGCACAGCACCAGCACACCGGCCAACATGTTCGCCGCCGGGCCGTTGTAGGTGGACTGGAACTGGTCCACGATGGCGGTAGTGAATGTGTCGTAACGGATCATCACGTACAGGCCGTACTCGGCCAGCAGGTGCAGGCCCACCAGCAGCCCGCCGCCGCACAGAGCCAGGCGCAACTGCGGCAGCACCACGCGGTAAAACACCGCCCAGGGCCCCAGGCCCAGCGATGCCGCAGCGTCTTCCATACCCGGGTCCAGCCGCCGCAAGGCCGCTGACAGGGGCAGATACATGAACGGGAAATAGGCGATGGTGGACACCAGCACCGCGCCAAACAGGCCATGCAGGCTGGGGGTGACCGTCATCCAGGCATAGCTGTGCACAAACGCGGGTACGGCCAGCGGGGCCACGGCCAGCGCGGCCCAGGTGCGGGCACCGGGCAGGTCGCTGCGCTCGGTGAGCCAGGCCAGGGCCAGGGCAAGCACGCCGCAGACCGGCACGGTGACCAGCTCCAACAGGGCGGTATTGACCAGCAACTCGCCCACGCGGGCGCGAAAAATCAGCGGTGCGGCGGTTTCCCAGCCGGTTTGCCAGGCCACCCAGACCACAAAGCCCAGGGGCAGCAAAGCAAACAGCGACACCAGTACCGCAGCCGCACCCACCCACGACAGGCGCGCGCCCCCAATGCGGCGCATGCCATGCGTGGGGGCGCCTACCAGGGCAGGCGCGCGGTGCAGATCAGACGGAACGGCAGACACGGAATGGGATTACAGCAGGCCCGCCTGGGTCATCAGATCCGAGACTTTTTTGCTGTTTAGGTTGGAAGGCTCGACCTTGGGCGACTGCAGATCGGCCAGCGGCACCAGCTTGGGGTGGGACTGTGCGCCCACGCCCACGGCGTATTCATACGAATTGCCGGTGCGCAAAATGGTCTGGCCGCCCTTGCCGGTGATCCACTTCACAAACGCCTGGGCCTGGGCGGGCTGCTTGCTGGAGGCCAGCACGCCGCCACCAGAAATACTGACGAACGCGCCCGGGTCTTCGTTGCGGAAATAGTGCAGCGCGGTGTTGTTGCTGTTCTCCGCCGTCTTGGCCTGGTCGCCAAAATAGTAGTAGTGGTAGATCACTCCGCCGTCGATCTGGCCCGCGTTCACAGCCTTCATCACCGTGCTGTTGCCCTTGTAGGCGGTGAAGTTTTCTTTCATTCCCTTGAGCCAGGCGGCGGTGGCAGGTTCGCCCTTCATCTCCAGCATGGCGCTGACGATGGCCTGGAAGTCGGCACCGGCCTGCGAGGCGGCCCAGCGGCCTTTCCAGGCGGGGCTGGCCAGGTCCATCATGGACTTGGGCAACTGCTCAGGCGTGAACTTCTTCTTGTTGTAGACAAACACCGTGCTGCGAGCGGCCACACCCATCCAGTGGCCGGTGGCGGGGCGGAAGCTGGCAGGCACCTGGGCCAGCGTGGCGGGCTCCAGCGGCGCAAACAGGCCGGCCGCCTCCACCAAGGCCATGGCGGGCGAGTTTTCGGTCAAAAACACATCGGCGGGCGAGGCCTTGCCTTCTTGCACCAGCTGGTTGCCCAGCTCGCTATCGCCGCCATTGCGCAACACCACCGGAATGCCGGTTTCCTGGGTAAAGCCCTTGGCCCAGGCCTGGGTGAGGCTGACGTGCTGGGCGTTGTAGACCACCAGCGGCTCGGCGCTTTGCGCAGAAGCCCCCAGAGACACAGCCAACACACCCGTTGCCAACGCCACGGCACGGACCAGGAAAGGGATGGAGATTTTCATAAATACAGTTTGGAAAGTGGAGGGCTCCGGGGGTGGACTCCCGGTGCCGCAGAGCGAACAGTGCAAATAAGAATTAATTGCATCTGAATTCTAACCGCGCACTCTCCCCCACTGGGGCCGTCCCTGCAAGCCCGGGGGGCATTTGCAGATCTTTACGGGCCGGGGGTCAGAGCCGGGCGTTGCGCGTGCCGCTGGATTTGCGGTATCGGCGTTTGCGCTCCGACTGGCGGCGGCTGAAGGCCAGCATCACGCGCAGGCCCTGTGCGCAGAACAGCAGCACCGCGGCTCCGATGGCCCAGGGTGTGACCTCGCGCACCAGGGCTGAGGCCAGAAAAGAGGCTTTTTCCTGGTCCAGCTCGGATTGCTCGGCCGAACGCGGCGGTGCGTTCTGGGGATTCGGCTCTTCCGCATTGGCATCGCCGTTGGCGCGCCGACGCAGCACATTGGTTTCGGCATTGGCATCGATCGATTTGTCCGAGCCGAATTCGGTGCTCAGGAAGTTCTTGGCATCCAGGGCCCCCGAGTTGACCGCCAGGTCTTTGGCGGCCGTATGCAGGGTTTCACCCAGCGGGCGGGCATTGGCTTGGCTGGCGGAAGCCGCACTGGCCGGCTTTTGGGCACCCTGGAGAATGGCGTCTGTTCGGGGTTCGGAGGCGGCCGCTTTGACCGGCATGGCAGACAAGGCCCGCAGCACGGGCGAATCGGAATGGGCATCGGCCAAATCAGCGGCCTCCCGGGCATCCTGCGAAGTGCCGGACGACAGATCAGGCAAAAGCGCAGCCGCTGCAGGCATGCCATAGCAGGCTGCCGCCACCGCGCACAAGGCACCCGCCATCACCTGCGGCCTCTTGTCACCCCACCATTCCATAACCTGTCTCCAACGCCAAAACCACCGGGCACGCGCCGAACACGCGTAACAATTTGAATTATTTTGATTTTATTTGCAATACACCCACACAGGGGCAAGATAGCGCCACTACCCGCTGACCCTGGGGAATACCACACCCCACAATAGCTACATATTTTATAGCTAACAACCCATATATAGACAGCGAAGAATAGCGTTTTTTTATGATTTTTACAGTGATAAACTGTTTCTTTGCGTAAAGAAGGCCAGTACCATGGCCTATGCCTCACGCCGCCATCCTGCCCCACCTAGAGAGCTGCCCGCTGTGTGGCCAGCCCAACCTGTGTGCCATGGAGCAAGCGCGCCGCACCGGGCAGGCGCAGCCCCCGTGCTGGTGTCTGGCGGTGGCCATCGCCCCGGCCACGCTGGCGGCGATTCCCCCTGCGGCGCGGGACCGGGTCTGCATCTGCTCCGCCTGCGCGGCGAAGGCACCGCCCCCCTAAGTCCCCACCCGGCCCTTGCCTATGCCCTCCTGGACCACCGGACTGCTGCCCACCGAGTTGCTGGCACTGGCGCTGCTGGTCACCCTGCTGGCCGGTGCCCTGCGCCTGTGGCGCCCCAGCCACCAGCGGGCGCTGCGGACCACCTGGGCCTTGCTCAACCTGACCTGGTGCGCCCAATTGCTGGCCCTGCTGGCGGCCAGCCAGGGCCACGACCTGCTGATGGGCATCCTGCGCAACGCGGCCCACTTTTGCGCGGTGTGGGCCAGCATCCAGATCGGCACGCTGCTGGTGTTCCGGGTGCTGCTGCCCGCCCTGCGGGTGCACTTGCCGCAGATTGCCCAGGACCTGACGTTGACCGCCCTGTCGCTGGCCTGGGCTCTGGTGTGGCTGCGGCTGGTAGGGGTGGACGCGTCGCAGCTGTTTGCCACCTCGGCCATCATGACGGCGGTGGTGGCCTTTGCCATGCAGGACACGCTGGGCAATGTGATGGGCGGCGTGGCGCTGCAACTCGACAACTCGCTGCGGGTGGGCGAATGGGTGCAGATCGACGACCTGAGCGGCCAGGTGGTGGACGTGCGCTGGCGCTTCACCGAAATCGTCACCCGCAACCGCGAGACGGTGGTGGTGCCCAACAGCTGGCTGATGAAAAACCGCTTCCAGGTGCTGCGTCGGCGCCCGGGCGAGCCCCTGTTGTGGCGGCGCATGCTGCATTTCAACATCGACCACAGCGCCCTGCCCGGCACGGTGCTGCGCACGCTGGAGCTGGCGGTGACGGACGCCAGCATCGCCCACGTGGCCACCCAGCCCCCGCCCAGCGCAGTACTGATGGAGGTGGGCGCGGGCTACAACCACTACATCCTGCGCTACTGGCTGACCGACCCGCAGTGTGACGACCCCACCGACTCCGCCGTGCGGGTCCACGCCCTCACCGCCCTGGCCCGCGAAGGCATCCGCATGGGCCTGCCGCAGGCCGAGCGGCTGGTGGCCAGCAAGGACGAGCACAGCCGCAACCTGCATGCCCAGCGCGAGCAGGCCCGCCGCATCCGCGCCATCCACAGCATCGCCCTGTTTGCCAACCTGCCAGATACCGAGCAGCAAACCCTGGCCGCGCACCTGGTGTACGCACCGTTTGCGGCGGGCAGCGCCATCACCCGGCAAGGCGCGGTGGCGCACTGGCTGTATTTGATCCTGCACGGCGAGGCCGAAGTGGTGGTGGACAGCAGCGCGGGCCGCACCACCGTAGCCCGGCTGCACAGTGGCGAGTTTTTTGGCGAAATGGGCCTGCTCACCGGCGAGCCACGCAGCGCCACCGTGCTGGCTGTGACCGACGTGGAGTGTTACCGGCTGGACAAGGAAGGCTTTGGCCTGGTGCTGGCGGCCCGCCCGGCACTGGCCGAAGACATTGCCACCCTGCTGGCCCAGCGCCGGGCCGAGTTCACCGCCCGGCTGCAGCAGTCGGCAGCCCCCAACACCCCGGTGCGCAGCAAAGACCTGCTGGCGCGCATGCAGGCGTTTTTCGGGATGGAATAACCCGTCCCCCGTGCAGGGGCCTGCGTGAGCCCGGCTACCATGTGCGGTTGTTCATCACCCCACCCCATCTTGTCCACCACCACCACGACCGCTGAACTCCAGGCCCGCTACGGCGAACGCTACCGCTGGCTGCTGCTGTTGGCGGTGATGGTGGGCACCATGGCCTCGGTCATGTCGTCCACCATCGTCAACGTGGCCATCCCCGACATGGGCCGCCACTTCACCCTGGGGCCGTCACAGGCGCAGTGGGTCACTTCGGGCTTCATGGTGGCCATGACGGTGTCCATGCTCACCACGCCCTGGCTGCTGGCCCGCCACGGCTACCGCCGCGTCTACGCCGGGGCCATGTGGCTGTTGCTGGCGGGTGGCATCACCGGCGGGCTGGCCAGCGACTACGGCCTGGTGCTGGCGGCCCGGGTGGCCGAGGGGCTGGCAGCGGGCGTGGTGCAGCCGATTCCGGCCATCATCATCCTGCGCGCCTTCCAGCCGCACGAGCAGGGCCGGGCCAGCGGCCTGTTTGGCATGGGCGTGGTGCTGGCCCCGGCCATCGGGCCCAGCATCGGCGGCATTTTGGTGGATATGTTTGGCTGGCGCTCCATCTTCTTCATGGTGGTGCCGTTTTGCCTGGTGTCGCTGTGGCTGGCGCGCAAGTTTGTGCCCACCACCGCCCCCGGCGGTGCCATCGCCCAGCACAGCGTGGGCCTGGACTGGCGCGGTCTGCTGCTGGCCACGGTAGGCACGCTGTGCCTGCTCAACGGCATGGTGCAGTTGCGCGGCGGCAGCCCCCCCGTGGCGGGCACGCTGCTGTTGCTGGCGGTGCTGGCCCTGGCGGGATTCATAGGCTGGCAGCGCCGCCTGGCCGCCCAGGGGGGCGCGCCGCTGATGGACCTGGCCCTGTTTGGCTACCGCCCGTTTGCCATGGGCAGCATCGTGGCGGTGATTTACGGCACGGCGCTGTTTGGCTCCACCTACCTGCTGCCGGTGTACATGCAGGTGGGGCTGCAGTTGTCGCCCTCGTACGTGGGGGCCATCCTGCTGCCCGCCGGGCTGATGCTGGCCGCCACCATCGCCGTGGTGGGCAGGTTGGCCGACCGGCAGCCCACCTACCTGCTGGTCAGTACCGGGCTGGCGCTATTGGCCGCGTCGTTCGGGCTGATGGCCACCATCGGCCTGGGCACGCCCATCTGGGTGTTGATGGCCTGGGCGGTGCTGGGGCGTATCGGGCTGGGCTTTATCCTGCCGTCGCTCAACCTGGGGGCCATGCGGCCGCTGGACAAGGCCCTGATCCCGCAGGGCTCCAGCGCCATCAACTTCTTGCGCATGCTGGGCGGTGCCGCCGGGGTCAGCCTGTGCGCCATCGTGCTGGAATGGCGGCTGGCCGCGCACGGCGACACGCTGGACAACCCGCTGACCAGCCCGGCCCGGCTGGCCGCGTTCAACGAGTCATTTTTCATGCTGGCCGCCCTGTGCGCCCTGGCGCTGATCGCCGCCTGGCAACTCAAAACCAACAAGGAATAGCGATGTGCCAACTGCTGGGTATGAACTGCAACACCCCCACCGACGTGGTGTTCAGCTTTAGCGGCTTTGCCGAGCGCGGTGGCCGCACCGACCACCACAGCGACGGCTGGGGCATCGCGTTTTTTGAAGGCCGGGGCCTGCGCCATTTTGTCGACCACCAGGCCGCCTGCGACTCGCCGGTGGCCGCGCTGATCCGCAACTACCCCATCAAAAGCCGCAACGTGATTGCCCACATCCGCAAAGCCACCCAGGGCGTGGTGGCGCTGGAGAACTGCCACCCGTTCGTGCGCGAGCTGTGGGGCCGCTACTGGGTGTTTGCCCACAACGGCGACCTGAAAGACTTCCACCCGCGCCTGCACAGCAGCTTCAGGCCCGTGGGCAACACCGACAGCGAGCGCGCCTTTTGCTGGATCATGCAAGAGCTGGCCAAGTCGCACGCCGGGGTGCCCAGCGTGGCCGAGCTGACGCTGACGCTGCGCGAGCTGAGCCAACGTATCGCCCGCCACGGCACCTTCAACTTTTTGCTCAGCAACGGCGAAGCGCTGTGGGCCCACGCATCTACCAGCCTGCACTACATCGAGCGCCAGCACCCGTTTGCCCACGCCTCTTTGACCGACGACGACCTCAGCATCAACTTCGCCGACCACACCGGCAGCAACGACCGCGTGGCCATGGTGGCCACCGCGCCGCTGACCACCAACGAGGCCTGGACGGCGTTTGCGCCCGGGGAACTCAAGGTGTTTGTGGACGGCGCTTTGCTATTGATTAAATAGCTTGTTGCGCTTACACAATAAGCGCTAGAGGCCGATTTGGCTTAAATTTCAGGCCATACCAGGGCCAGAAGCCTAGGGCGGCAGGCCAGTACCCAGGCGACCACCGCCGCGCTCCCGGCCAGCAGCATCACCCACACCAGCACCGCCATGGAGGGCCGGTCGGCCAGCAGGCAGGCCGCCAACGACAGCGCCAGGGCGGCTGCCCCCAGCATGCGCAATAGCCGCCGGGTGCCAGGCACCTGGCTGGCGGGGCGCGCCATCACCTGCTCCCAGTGCACCTCCATCGCCAGCGCCAGCCAGGCCATGCCCAGCCCGGTAGCAGCCGCAGCGGCCAGCAGCCAGAGTGCGCTAGACATGGGCCACCTCCGCATGAAGGGTAGGCATGCGCTGTGCGCGCAGCGCCAGGCGGCGCGCCGCCACCACCGCAATGCCCGCGCAGGCCAGCAGGCTCAGGTCCACCCCGGCCACCGGCCAGTAGGGCTGGATGAACAGGGTGCGGACCAGGTGGTCGCCGGTGGTGATGGCATTCAGCAGCACCGCCGCCACCGCCAGCACGGCAATCACGCCGCACTGCTCGCGCCAGGCGGGGTTCATGCGGGCCTGCGCCACGGGGGCGCTGCGCCACAAGGCGTGGCCCAGGGCCAGCAGCCACAGGGCCCAGAAGGCCTGTTTCTCCCAGTCGCCCTTGCCAGGCAGGTCGGCGGGCAGCAGGCGATTCGCCACCAGCATGCCGATGGCGGCAATCAGCATGCCGGTGACGGCGGCCACCGCCAGGCCATCCACCACGCGGCTGCCCTGGCTGCCGGCCTGGGCGTGCTTGGCTTTGCGCTTTTCCACATAGAAGATGAAGCCGGTGGCGATGCACACGCAGCCCAGCAGGCCGCCCAGCACATACAACCAGCGCAGCAGCCAGTGCTCGAAGTGCTGCAGGTGCAGGCCGGTGAGGAACTCGGTGGTGGCCGCCACCGGGGTGCTGGCGGGTTCTTCGTGCAGTACCTCGCCAGTGCTGGCCTTGAAGTGGATGGCCTCGCCCACCAGGGCCACGCGGTCGCCGCCTGCGCGGTAAATACTCACATAGCCATTGGCATCGCCCAGGTGGTGCAGCTGCAAAAAGCCCACCTGGCCCGCCATGTCGCGCGCAGCCCAGCGGCGCTGGGCCTCGGCCACCATCGCGTCCACCGAGGCCAACGGAGCCGGAGTGCCCGCGCGCCCATGCGGCAGGCCGGTGGCGCGGGCTTCCACGATTTCGTGCTGGTCGTGCAGGCCCTTGAGCTGGAACTGCGATACAGGGAAGTAATACGAGCCCGCAAAGATCAGCAGACCGGTAAAGGCAAAGAAAAAATGGAACGGCAAGGCCACCACGCCGGTAAGGTTGTGCAGGTCCAGCAGGCTGCGCTGGGTGGACTTTTTGGGCCGGAAGGTGAAGAACTCGCGGAAGATCTTGCGGTGCATCACCACGCCGGTCACCAGCGCGGCCAGCATCACCAGACCGGCCAGGCCGACGGTAAATATCCCCAGGTTCTTCCAGTCCCAGTGCAGGCTGTAGTGCAAGGGGTAGAACCATTGGCTGCCGATCTTGAGCTGGTCGGTAGGCACCACGGCACCCGTGCGCGGGTCGATGGTGGCGTCGCCGTGGATATGGTTTTCGGCGGTCGTATCCAGCGGCAGCGGCACGCGAAAGCCTGCGCCTATGGCCAGCACCGGGTCGCGGTGGGTGGTGTAGGCCCAGTACTCGTCGGCAGGCAGTTGCAGGCGCGGGGTCTGCGGGCCTTTGGCGGGGTCGTGCAGGGTGGCCATGTTGGCGGCGTAGTCGGCCTCGTCGGGCTGCAGCCGGGCAAAGGCGGGGGCCAGCACGGCATCGAAAGATGGCATGGGCTGCGGCGCAAACCGGGTGCTGGGCACGGCCCAGCGGTCGATCTCGCGGTCGAACACCGACACCGATCCGAAGAAGAAGCACACCATCAGCACATAGCCCAGCACCAGGCCGAACCAGGTGTGCAGCCAGGCCATGGATTGGCGGAAATTAGGAAACATGGATGGGCCTTTCAAAGAATGGCGCGTTGCAACAGCCAGGCCACAGCGTTGAGCAGCACCGCGCCGCCTACGATCACGGCGCACACGCGCCCTACGCTGCGCGCCGCAAAGGCCCACAGAAACAGGCCCAGAAACACCAGCAGGCCCAGCATCATCAGCGCCTGCTCGGCATCGTGAAACGCCACGCCCATGCCCACCAGGGCGGCGGTGCCAGCGGCCACAAAGCCCCAGGTGAAGAGCCAGCCGCCCAGGATGGCGGCGGTGGTGCGGATCGGTATCCGCAGGGCGGGGGATGTAGAGCTGGCCATGTCGACTACAACTTGTATTCCAGCGAGATGTAGGCGCTGCGCGGCTCACCGTAAATGGCACCGTAGGCAATGCCGCCCACGTACTTTTTGTTGAACAGGTTGTTGATGTTGAGCCGCGCGCTCAGGTCTTTGCTGACCTGGTAGCTGGCGAACATGTCCGACACCATGTACGCGCCCTGGCGGGCTCCGCCGGTCTTGATCACTTCGGACTGCCAGCGCGTGGCCACGCCCAGGCGCAGATCGGGCAGATTTGGCACGCGGGTGTCTACGCGCAGCTTGGCGGTGGTGCGGGGCACCCATTCGTAGATGTCCTGGCCGTCCGGGCCGGTGAGCTTGAGCTTGGTAATGCCCAGCGACAGGCGGGTGTCTTCACCGACATGGCCAACCGCCTCGACCTCGAAGCCCCGGGACTTCACGTCCTTGGGCACATAGACGTACTGGGTGCCGTTCATGCTGTCATAGGTGGCCAGGCCCGCTTGCTTGGCACCGAACACCGCAAAGGTGGTCAGCAGGCGCTTGTCCAGCCAGTCGGCCTTGACACCCACCTCGTGGTTCACGCCCGTCATCGGATCCAGGTAGTTGCCGTAAAAGTCTTTCTGGTCCTGGTTCTGGAAAATTTCGGAGTACGAGGCATAGCCCATCACGGTGGGCGTGAAGTCGTAGGTCAGCCCGGCGTAGGGGCTCACCTTACGGGTGTCTGGGTAGGCGGTGGGGGTGGTCACCGGGCCGTAAATCGAGTTGCCCGAGCGCGCCAGCTTGACGGCGTTCAGGCCCAGGATGGCGTGCATCCCATCGGTGACCGACAGGCGCGTGGCGGCGTAGAACCGGGTCAGCGCCTGGCTGCCGCTGCTGGTGGGCGTGCGCGCACCCCAGTTGGGCTCGGGATAGACATTGCTGGCGTACGGGAAGGCGGGCAGCGGCAGGAACAGGTACGAGGCGTCGTACGGTGTGGTGTCGGTGGCGGTTTTTTCTGTCGAGTGGCTCAGGCCGGCAATCAGCTCGTGGCGGCGGCCCAGCAGGTCGAACTTGCCGTTCACGTTGGCATCCAGCAGCTTGTGGTCGGTGCTGGTGAAGCTGCCGTAGGGCCAGCCGACCAGGCCGGTGTTGTCGGCATTCAAGCCGCCCGTGAGCGAGTAGGCATACAGCAAACGGGTCTGCTCCTTGGCGCGGCGGTGGGTGGCGGTGAGCTTGCCCACCCAGTCGTCGCTGAAGAAGTGGCTGTACTCGGCAAAGGCGGTGGTGGACTGGGTGTTCCAGTAGGTCCAGTCTTGCGAGGTGGACGACGAGGTATCGAACGATGCCTGGCCGCCGTTCAGGTAGTTCAGCGTCAGCGAGCCCCACATGGGCGAGGTCTGCTGTTTGTCCAGGTGGGTGATGCCCAGGCTCAGCACGCCGCTGCGGCCAATCTGGGCATCGATCACGCCGTACAGGCTGGTGTCGCGGTCGTGCAGGCTGCGCAGGTAGGAGTCTTTGTCCTGGTGCACCAGCACCACCCGCCCCGCCAGGGTGCCGTCTTCGGTCAGCAGCTTGTTGTAGTCCAGCGCCACGCGTTTCATGCCGTGGGCACCGGCTTTCACATTGATTTCGCCCCCGTCCTGGTTGGTGGGGCGCTTGCGCACGTAGTTGATGGTGCCCGAGGCATTACCCACGCCGGTGAGCAGGCCGTTGGCACCGCGAATCACCTCGATCTTGTCGAACAAATAGGTGTCTTGCTGGCCCGTCACCGTGCCCCAGCTGTTGGTCATGCCCAGGCCGTCGATCTGGGTGGACTGGATTTCGAACCCGCGCGCGTTGTAGGTGGCGCGGTTGGTTTCGTATTGGTCCACGTTCAGGCCGGTCACCAGCTCCAGCGCCCGGTTGCCATCGACGACTCCAAAGTCGCGCAGCGCCTGGGTGTCCAGGATGCTGATGCTTTGCGGCGTTTCCTTGATGTCCATCGCCAGGCCGGTGGCCCCGCTGGAGACGCGGTTGGCGCGCAGGGTGGTCACCACCACGGCCGGCAATACTTTTGCGTCGGCCGATGATGCTTGTGCGGGCGCGGTCTTTTGTACCAAGACGGCGCTGCCGTCTACGCTGGCCTCCAGCTCGCTATCCAAAAGAAGGCGGTCCAAAGCCTGCCGTGCGGTCATGGTTCCATTCACGGCGGGTGCCGACTTGCCGGCCACCAACGCAGCCGGAAACGTCATCTGCAAGCCCGCCTGCTGCGCCAGCGCGTTCAGCGCCTGCCCGAGCGGCTGGGCCGGGATGTGGATGGCAAGCGGCGCTGCCGATGCCGTTGCGCTGTTTTGGGCGTGCGCCAGGGGTGCATGGCCCGCGGCCATGGCGATGGCCATGGCAGCCGCCAGGGCCAGGGGTTTCAGGCGCGGGCGCTTGTGCAGCGGGGTGGGTCGCATGGGTAAGAACTCCTCGGTTTGTTATGGATTGCCGGGGGTCGCACACCAGCGCGCAGCCCCACTCCCACCGATGAAGACGCACCCGTCTTAAAAATCCTCACGTTGCGAATGAGAATTCTTCAAAGTTTTTTAACCCCTCTAACGCGGCACGATTTCCGTCTGGTCGCCGCGCTGCTCCAGCCGCACGGGCAGCACCAGGGGCAGCGTTGCGGCAAAGCGCTGCCACTGTTGCACGCTGTAGCTGCCGCCCACCGGCATAGCGGCCAAGGCCGGGTCATGCACCACCAGGCCGGTGGGGCCGTAGCGCTCGAACTCTGCAATCGCCTGGGCCAGCGGCGTTTGGTCAAAGCTGATGCGGCCATTGCGCCAGGGGGCCATGGCCTGCGCGGGCCTGCTTGCCACCGGGCTGATGTGCCCAGCTTCGTTGGCCACCACCACTTGCCCCGCAGTGAGTTCTACCGTGCTGGGGGCACCTCCTGCGCCGGGGCGGTCCACCCGAACATGGCCCTCCTCTACCGAGATGACGGTTTGGCCGGCATCCAGGCCAGACGCGGTATGCCGCACCGAGAACCGGGTTCCCACCACGGTAATGCGCAGCGCGCCCGCCCAGACATGGAAAGGGCGTGCACTGTCGGGCTTCACCGTGAACATGGCTTGCCCGTCTGCGAGCCGCACCTCGCGGCGGTCGCGGTACAGGCGGGCCTCCAGGCGGGTGGCCGTATCCAGCTGCAAGCGGCTGCCGGTGGCGCTGGCCTGGGTATCTGGCAGATTTACCGCCTGCTGCTGGCCGCGCTCGGTAGAAAAGGCTTGTTTGAACGTGGGTTGCTGCTGCCAGTGCTCCCAACCCATCCAGCCCCCGCCCACCACCGCGAAGACCATGGCGGCAGCGGCTGCCTGCGGAAATACCGGACCCCAGCCCCGGAACCACTGGCGGCGCCCAGGGTTGGCGGGCTGTTGTGAGGTACGCGCTTGCGAGGGTCGCGGTAGGCCGGCCTTCAGCGATGCCACCTCGCCATCGGGCAGTTGCTGTACCTCGCCCCAAGTGGCATCCATGTCGTCCAATGCCGCAGCGTGGCGGGGGTCGCTATCCAGCCAGGCCTGCAGCTCAGCGGCCCCTGCGGCACCCAGCCCGTTGCGGCGGCGGACGGCCCAGGTGGCGGCTTCCATGTCCAGCGGGTTTTGCGCCAAGGCAAAGTCTTCGAACTCTTGCGCGTCGGCATGGGCAACGGGCGGGTACAGCCGGTGTGGAGAGGACGGGTGGGTAGGCATGCGGGGCGGCAAAAGAGTGCTCTGATGAGTGTAGACGTGCGAGGGTGGGCAATTCCTCACCTCCCGCCTGGCGGAATACAGCAGGAAGTGCCCTGGATTACCCGGCCCGCAGCCCGCGCTCGCAGAGCTTGCAAGCCACCATGGCGCGCACCACGTGTTTTTCCACCATGCTGACCGAGATGCCCATGTGCTGGGCGATCTGGGCATGGCTGAGTTCATCGAACACGTTCAGCACAAAAGCCTCTCGGCAACGGGGCGGCAGCGCCTCAATGGTGTCTGTGTAAGCCTGAATCACCTGCTGCGAGGCCAAAGCCTCTTCAGGCTGCAAGTGCTGCGCTGCCACAGGGACCTGCGCTTGCGGGATGGCATCCAGGTCATCGTGCTGGCGTACCGCAGCGCGGCGGTGCTGGTCAATCACCAGGTTGCGCGCCGTGCGGTAGAGCAAGGCGCGCATGTCGAGCACGGCCTGGCCAGAAGACTGGACGGACAGCACGCGAACGTAGCTTTCCTGCGCCAGGTCGGCCGCAGTGTCGCGGTCGCGGACCTGGCGGGTCAGAAAGTTAAGGAGTTCGCGGTGGTATCGCTCTAGCACGGCACAGACTTGAATAAGAATTATTCTTATTATCGCCGATCGGAGTGCAGGAGGCATGTCCTGTCGATGCAGATCCAAATGCTACAAATTACATAGCTTCTTGCGCTTATAAAATAAGCGCAAGAAGCCGATTTGGCTTAAATCTTTAACGCAGCTTCCAGCGCATCGATAAACAGCGCCGCCACATCGCAGCCGGTCTGGTCGAAGATCTCCTGGAAGCAGGTGGGGCTGGTCACGTTGATCTCGGTGACACAGTCGCCGATCACGTCCACGCCCACCAGCAGCAGGCCGCGGGCCGCCAGGATGGGGCCCAGGGTTTCGCCGATCTCGCGGTCGCGGGCCGACAGCGGCTGCGCCACGCCCTTGCCGCCCACCGCCAGGTTGCCGCGCACCTCGCCGCCCTGCGGAATGCGCGCCAGGCAAAACGGCACCGGCTTGCCGCCGATCACCAGCACCCGCTTGTCGCCCAGGGCGATCTCGGGCAGAAACTTTTGCACCATCACGCTCTGGGCACCGTCTTTGTTCAGCGTCTCGATGATGCCGCCCAGGTTCAGGCCGTCGTCCTTCACCCGGAAGATGCCCATGCCGCCCATGCCGTCCAGCGGCTTCAGAATGATGTCGCGGTGCGTGGCGTGGAAGGCGCGGATGGCCTCGGCGCTGCGCGTCACCAGCGTGGGGCCGCTGAACTGCGGGAACTCCATGATGGCCAGCTTTTCCGGGTGGTCGCGCAGCGCGCGCGGCTTGTTAAATACCTTGGCCCCCTCGCGCTCGGCCTGCTCCAGCAGGTGTGTGGCGTAGAAAAACTCGGAGTCAAACGGCGGGTCCTTGCGCATGATGATCGCGCCAAAGTCCTTGAGTGCGCGCGGGCTGCCCGCAAACAGCGGCTGGGCCACACTGAACCAGGCGGCTTTATCGCCGGTCAGGCGGATATCCCGCACCTGGGCCGTCACTACGGCACCAGTCTGCCACTGCAAATCCTGCGGCTCGCAGGCCGAAATAGTGTGCCCGCGCCGCTGCGCCTCGCGCATCATCACAAAGGTGGTGTCCTTGTGGATTTTGAAAGATTCAAGCGGATCGGCGACGAAGAGGATGTTCATGGAAACCTTCAAGCAATGGGACGGCGGTACTGTTGCACAAACAGGGCAATGGCACCGGCCACCACCCCCCAAAACGCCGAGCCCACCCCGGCTATCACCACGCCGCTGAGCGTGACCAGGAAAGTGATGGTAGCGGCCTCGCGGTGCTGCGGCTCGTGCAGGGCGGTGGATAGCGCGCCGCCGATGGTGCCCAGCAGCGCCAGCCCGGCGATGGCGGCGATCAGCTCGCGCGGAAAGGCAGTGAGCACGCCGGTGATGGCCGCGCCAAAGATGCCGATCAGCACGTAAAAAATGCCGCAGGCCGCCGCTGCGGTGTAGCGCTTGGCCTTGTCGGTATGCGCCTCGGGGCCCATGCAGATGGCGGCAGTGATGGAGCTCAGGCACAGCGCGAACGCGCCGAACGGGGCCAACACCAGCGTGGCCAGGCCGGTGATGGTGATGAGTTTGGAGATCGGCATGGCATAGCCCGCAGCGCGGATGGCCGCCACGCCCGGCAGGTTCTGCGAGGCCATGGTCACCACGAACAGCGGCAGCGCCATGCTGACCGTGGCAGCCCAGCTAAACACCGGCACCACCAACTCTGGTTTTGCAAAGGAAAAAACAATGCCTGTGCTTACCAGCTGGCCACGAGAAGCTACATAAACAATAGCGATCAGCAAGGTCAGCACCACCGCGAAGCGGGGCAACCAGCGCTTGGCCAGCAGGTAGCAGCCCAACATCAGCAGCACCAGCGGCAAGGCGGTCTGGGCGGCAGCAAAGCCGTTCAGCCCGAAGCGTGCCAGCACCCCGGCCAGCAACGCAGCGGCCACCGCCACCGGGATGCGGTCCATCACCTTTTCAAACAACCCGGTCACACCGCACAGCACGATCAGGGCCGCGCTGACCATGAACGCGCCAATCGCCTCGGACATGCCAAAGCCGCCCGCCAGCGCCGCCGTAGCCACCACGGCCGCGCCGGGCGTGGACCAGGCCACCATCACCGGTTGGCGCAGCCACAGCGAGGGCAGCAGCGTGCACAGCCCCATGCCCAGGCCCAGCGCCCACATCCAC
Organism: Rhodoferax sp. LS1P39; assembly: GCF_056521425.1. NCBI lineage: Bacteria > Pseudomonadati > Pseudomonadota > Betaproteobacteria > Burkholderiales > Comamonadaceae > Rhodoferax > Rhodoferax sp. LS1P39. Next base: position 19,584 of record NZ_JBWMAV010000021.1, read on the forward strand.
GAGGTGAGCTGCTCCGGCGTGGCGTGCAGGGCCTGCGCGGCCTGGAAAACGATGGCCACCGAACTGGTGAAACCGACCAAAACGGCCACGAAACCGGCGGTGGTGGCAGAGAGATTGATATCTTTGAAAAACGTCATGCGGCCATTGTCTCTGACGGTGCAGGCCGTCGCCGCCGGGGTCGGCGCAGACCGCGTGGGACTTGTTCGGCGGTGCGGCTACCGACCCGCCCGCGCATGCCTGCGGGCCTCTTTGTCGGCCAGGCGCTCGGCGCGGCGGCGCTCGGCTTGCACCTGGGCGCGGCGCTCGATGCCTTGCAGCGCATTCTTCTCGCGGGCCTCTACATGTTCATGCAAGGCCATGATCTGGGACTGCGTCTCCTCGTCATAGGGCGGTTTGGACTTGCGCCCCATCAGGACCGAGTACACCACCGCGATTCCCACCAGGGCGAACCCGCAGCCTGCAAGCAAACTCTCCATCGCCGTCTCCCACTGTTTGTCGATCTACAGTGTTTCTAAGGCGTAAAGCGTGGCGAATTTCATTCCAAATATGCACTTTGTCGTAAACGGTGTATCTTTCCGTACGCACTGAAAATTACATCAAATACGCCTGTAGACCAATAAACATAAGCGCAAAAAGCTCTTTTTTATATAGCAAACACTCAATGCCGCCGCCCCAGCCAGCGCAGCAGTTGTTGCAAGCGCGGCGTGTACGGCGGGTACACCAGCCCACCGCCCGACCAGCGCGACTGGTGGAACACCGGCTTCTCGTGGCTGAACCGGCGAAAACCCCATTCGCCGTGGTAATGCCCCTGGCCCGACGGCCCCACGCCGCCGAACGGCAGGCCGTCTTGCGCCAGGTGCACCAGGGTGTCGTTGGTGCTCACCCCGCCGGATTGGGTGTGGGCCAGCACCTGGTCGCGGTGGACGGTGTGGGTGCCAAACCAGTACAGGGCCAGCGGCTTGTCGCGGGCGTTGATAAAAGCAATCGCCTCTTCCAGCGTGTCGTAGGGCACGATGGGCAGCACCGGGCCGAAAATTTCTTCTTGCAGCACGCGCATGCCGCTGTGCACGTCCAGCAGCAGCACCGGCGGCATCTGGCGGCCCCCGTTGGACGGCTCCAGTTCCACCACCGTTGCGCCCTGCGCCCGGGCATCGGCCACCAGGGCCTGCAGGCGCTGGCGGTGCCGGTCGCTGGCGATGCTGGTGTAGTCGGGGTTGCCCTGGAAGCGGGGGTACAGCCGCAGCATGCTGGCGCGCAGGGCCGCCACGAAGGGGGCGACCAGGGGGCGCGGCACCAGGGCGTAGTCGGGGGCGATGCAGGTCTGGCCTGCGTTGATCAGCTTGCCCCAGGCCAGCCGGTCCAGCGTCTGGCCCAGGTCGCAGGATGTGTCCACCAGCACGGGCGACTTGCCGCCCAGTTCCAGCGTCACCGGGGTCAGGTTTTGGGCTGCCGCCTGCGCCACCAGGCGACCCACGGCGGTGGAGCCGGTAAACACCAGGTGGTCGAACGGCTGGGCGCAAAACGCCTGGCCCAGCGCGGCATCGCCGGTGAGCACCGCCACCTCTTCGGGGGCGAAAAACTCGGTCACCGCCAGGCGCAGCCCCTCGGCAAAACGCGGGGTGAGTTCCGACGGCTTGAGCAGCGCCCGGTTGCCCGCCGCCAGCACATCCACCAGCGGCGACAAGGCCAGCAGCAGCGGGTAGTTCCAGGGGCTGACGATACCCACCACGCCCAGCGGCTGGCGCAGCAGCAGGCTGCGGCCCGGCCAAAACATCCAGCCGGTAGCGGCGCGCCGGGGCCGCATCCAGGCCCGCAGGTGCTGCAGCGCGTGGCGGATGGCGCTGCGCACCGGCACCACCTCGGTCAGGGTGATCTCGGCGGCGGCGCGGGTGCCGAAGTCCTCGCTGATCTGGGTGGTGAAATTCTCAACATGCTTGTCCAGCAAGGCCCCCAGGCGCTGCAGGCGGTCCCGGCGGATCGCCTCGGTGGGCGCGGGGTCGGCGGCATGGGCCTGGCGTTGCAGGGCCAGCAGGCGGGAAAGTTCGGATTCAGGGGTGTCCATAACCCCCATGGTGCCAGTACCGCCCGGCTGCGGGGAAAATACCCTGCCACAGATGTGACACACTTCGAGCCCCCGCCTGAGAGACCGCTAATGACGACCCCGTTTTTTGACTTTTCCCCCGCCAGCATCGCCACGCTGGCCGCAGCCGACGTGGCCCGCGCCCTGGCCGAAGACGTCGGCCCCGGCGACCTGACCGCCGCGCTAATCGACCCCGCCCGCCACACCCGGGCCCACATCCTGGCCCGTGAGGCCGCAGTGGTCTGCGGCGCGCCCTGGGTGGAGGCAACGCTGCGACAGATCGCCCCCACCGCCACCTGGACCTGGCTCGTCAACGAAGGCGCAACCTGCACCGCCGACCAGGTGGTGCTGGAGCTAGAGGGTCCGGCACAGGCCCTGTTGACCGCCGAGCGCACTGCGCTCAACTTCCTGCAACTGCTCAGCGCCGTGGCCAGCCGTACGGCGCTGCACGTGCAGGCGGTGGCAGGCACCGGCACCCACATCGTGGACACCCGCAAAACCCTGCCCGGCCTGCGCCTGGCGCAAAAGTACGCAGTGCGCGTAGGGGGAGGAACCAACCACCGCATCGGCCTGTATGACGCAGTGCTGATTAAGGAAAACCACATCGCCGCCGCCGGGGGCGTGACCGCCGTGCTGCGAAGCGCTGCCGCCCTGGCAGACAAAGCCCGCTTTATCGAGATCGAGGTGGAAACCCTGGCCCAGCTCGACGAGGCCCTGGATGCCGGTGCCCGCATGGTGCTGCTGGACAACATGGACCTGCCCACGCTGCAGGAGGCGGTACGCCGCAACACCGCGCGTGGCGATCAGAAAGCCGTGCTGGAAATCTCGGGTGGCGTCACCCTGCAAGGCCTGCGCACTCTGGCCGAAACCGGCGTAGACCGTATCTCCATCGGCGGCCTGACCAAGGACGTGAAGGCCACCGATTACTCCATGCGTTTCCAGGACCTGTGAGAAAAAAGCCATGACCACCACCATGATGGAAGTTGAATACGAGCAACCCGTAGAGGGTGCCACCTGCGCCACGCGCCACGCCTGGGCCCGCGTACCCGTGGAGCCCAGCCCCAGCGAACGCCTGGCGCTGAAAGACCGCATCCGCCGCCTGCTCAAGGAGCGCAACGCGGTCATGGTGTCGCACTACTACGTGCACCCCGACCTGCAGGATCTGGCCGAAGAAACCGGCGGCCTGGTCAGCGACTCGCTGGAAATGGCCCGCTTTGGCCGCGACCATGCGGCGCAGACCCTGGTGGTGTCGGGCGTGCGCTTCATGGGCGAAACCGCCAAAATTTTGTCGCCCGAAAAGCGCATCCTCATGCCCGACCTGGATGCCACCTGCTCGCTCGACCTGGGCTGCCCCAGCGCCGAGTTCAACGCCTTTTGCGATGCCCACCCCGACCGCACCGTGGTGGTTTACGCCAACACCAGCGCCGAGGTCAAAGCCCGCGCCGACTGGCTGGTCACCTCGGGTTGCGCGCTGGACGTGGTGCGCGCATTGAAAGACCAGGGCCACAAAATCCTGTGGGCCCCCGACAAGCACCTGGGCAACTACATCCAGAAGGAAACTGGGGCCGACATGGTGTTCTGGAACGGCGCTTGCATCGTGCACGACGAGTTCAAGGCCTTCGAACTGCAGGCCCTCAAAGCCGAGCACCCCGAAGCCAAGGTGCTGGTGCACCCCGAGTCGCCCGCCGACGTGATCGCCCTAGCCGATGCCGTGGGCTCCACCTCGGCCATCCTGGCGGCGGCCCGCACCCTGGATGCCACCACCTTTATCGTCGCCACCGACAACGGCATGCTGCACAAGCTGCGCACGCAAAACCCCACCAAGCTGTTCATCGAGGCACCCACTGCCGGCAACAGCGCCACCTGCAAGAGCTGCGCGCACTGCCCCTGGATGGCGATGAACGGACTGGCCGGGCTGGCCCAGGTGCTGGAGCTGGGCACCAACGAGGTCCACATCAACCCCGCCCTGGGCCTGCGCGCGCGCCTGCCCATCGATCGCATGCTGGCCTTCACGGCAGCGTTGAAAAACGGCCAGCCCACCACCGGTTTGGTGCCCAACATCGGCGCGGCCTGATGGAGGGCATCACCGCGCTGATCGACTTTGCCGACCCGCGCGGTGGGGAACGGGTGCGCCATGCGTTTGGCACGCCGTTGCAGACCCTGGTGGCGCACACGCTGGAGCACGTGAAGCCGCTGCTGGATGCCGTGCAGGCCGCGTCGGCACAGGGGCAGTGGTGCGTGGGTTATGTGCGTTTTGAAGCTGCGCCCGCGTTCGATTCCGCCCTGAAGGTCCACGCTGCCGACGGCCCGCTGGCCTGGTTTGCGGTGTTTGATGCGCCCCTGCCCTGGCCGGAACCCTCTCCCGCCAGCGCGCAGATCGCCTGGCACAGCTTCATTCCCCGCCCCGATTTCGATGCCGCCATGGACGCGCTGCACCAGGCCATCCGTGCGGGCGATCTGTACCAGGTCAACTTCACGGCGCAAATGGAGGGCGACTTCCAGGGCGACCCGCGCGCCCTGTTCGCCGCCCTGCAGCGCGCCCAGCCAGGTGGCTATGCCGCGCTGCTGGATACCGGCGATGCGCAAATCTTGTCCGTCTCGCCCGAGCTTTTTTTCGACTGGCGCGACGGTGCCATCCTGGCCCGCCCCATGAAAGGCACGGCCCGCCGCGGTGCGGATGCGCAGGAAGACGTGGCCCTGTCGGCAGCGCTGCGCAGTTCGCCCAAGGAGCGGGCCGAAAACGTGATGGTGGTCGATCTGCTGCGCAACGACATTTCGCGCATCGCCGAGCCCTTCAGCGTAAAGGTACCGCGCCTGTTCCACACCGAGGCGCTGCCCACGGTGTGGCAGATGACCTCCGACGTAACCGCCCGCACCCGGCCCGGCTGCACGCTGGCCGAGGTGTTTACTGCGCTGTTTCCCTGCGGCTCGGTCACCGGCGCGCCCAAGGTCCAGGCCATGCGCATGGTCCACGGCCTGGAGCCCGCCCCGCGCGGCGTGTACTGCGGTGCCATCGGCGTGGTGCAGCCCGGTGGAGCCACCACCTTCAACGTGCCCATCCGCACCGTCACCTTGCGCGGAACGCAAGCCCGCTGCGGCATCGGCAGCGGCATCACCTCGGACGCACAGGCCGAAGGCGAATGGCAGGAATGGGCGGCGAAGCAGGCCTTTGTGCAGCGTGCCAGCGCCCCGTTTGCGCTGCTGGAAACCCTGGCCATGGTGGACGGCAGCCTGCGCCACCGCGAGGCCCACTTGGCCCGCATGCAGGCCGCGGCGGCGCATTTCAGCACACCGTGGAATCTGGAACACGTCCACCAAACCCTGCAAGCCATCGCCCGCCCCCAGGGCGCATGGCGCGTACGCCTGCTGCTGGACGCGCAAGGCCAGGCCACCGCCGAGGCCTACCCGCTGGAAGCCAGCCCGGAGCGCGTCCGCCTGCAACTCGCCGACCGCCCGCTGGCCGAGGCGCACAGCGAATTCGTCCGCTTCAAAACCACCCGCCGCGCCCACTACGACGCATTCACCCCCACCCAGCCCGGCGTGTTCGACACCCTGCTGTGGAACACGGCCGGTGAAATCACAGAATGCACGCGCGGCAACATCGCCCTGCTGCTGGATGGCCGCTGGGTCACCCCGCCGCTGGCCTGCGGGCTGCTGGGCGGCATTGGACGTGCAAACGCCCTGCAAGCAGGGCGTGTGGTGGAAGCGGTGGTGCGGGTAAGCGACCTGCCGCGGGTGGAGGCCCTGGCCTTCGTCAATAGCCTGCGCGGCTGGCTGGTGGCAGACCTGGATTCAACACTATCGTTTTAATAGCTTCTCGTGCTGATGGAATAAGCACGAGCAGCCTATTTCTTATAAATCCTACGGTACCAGCACGGTGGCTTCGGCCGTGGCAGCCAGCTCCGGGTAGTCGCGGCTGAAGTGCAGGCCCCGGCTTTCCTGGCGAGCGCGGGCGCTGCGCACGATCAGGTCGGCCACCTGGACCAGGTTGCGCAGCTCCAGCAGGTCGCGGGTGACGTGGTGGCGGGCGTAGAACTCGTCGATTTCGCTTTGCAGCAGGGCGATGCGGTGGGCGGCGCGGTCCAGGCGTTTGTTGGTGCGCACAATGCCCACGTAGTCCCACATGAAGCGGCGCAGCTCGTCCCAGTTGTGCGAGATGACCACCAGCTCGTCGCTGTCGATCACCTGGCTGTCGTCCCAGGCAGGAAGCTGCGGCGCGGGGGCGCGGTCCACGGCGGACATAGCCTTGGCGGCGGCACGCGCAAACACCATGCATTCCAGCAGCGAGTTGCTCGCCAGCCGGTTGGCACCGTGCAGACCGGTGCAGGCGGCCTCACCCAGGGCATACAGGCCGGGCACGTCGGTGCGGCCCTCCAGATCGGTCAATACGCCGCCGCAGGTGTAGTGGGCGGCGGGCACCACGGGGATGGGCTGGCGGGCGATGTCGATGCCCAGCTCCAGGCAGCGCGCGTAGATGTTGGGGAAGTGCTCCAGCAAAAATTCTTTGGGCTGGTGCGAGATGTCGAGGTAGACGCAGTCGAAGCCGCCTTTTTTCATCTCGAAATCGATGGCGCGGGCCACCACGTCGCGTGGGGCCAGTTCGGCGCGCGCATCGTGCTCGGGCATGAAACGGCTGCCGTCCGGGCGCAGCAGGCGGCCACCCTCGCCGCGCACGGCTTCGGAGATCAAAAACGACTTGGCGTGCGGGTGGTACAGGCAGGTGGGGTGGAACTGGATGAACTCCATGTTCGCGGCCCGGCAGCCTGCGCGCCAGGCGGCGGCAATGCCGTCGCCGGTGGCCGTATCGGGGTTGGTGGTGTAGAGGTAGACCTTGCCCGCGCCGCCGGTGGCCAGGATGGTGTTGGGGGCGCTGAAGGTAAGCACCTGGTCGGTATCCGCATCCAGCGCGTACAGGCCCACACAGCCCTGCTGGGGCAGGCCGAGCTTGCTGCCGATGATGAGATCGACCAGGGTGTGGTTTTCAAACAGGGTGATCTGCGGGTGGCTGCGCACCTGGGCCATCATGGTGGCCTGCACGGCCGCCCCGGTGGCATCGGTGGCGTGCACGATGCGGCGGTGGCTGTGGCCGCCTTCGCGGGTCAGGTGCAGCGCGCCGTCTTCCTGCGAAAACGGCACACCCAGGGACTGCAGCCAGGCAATGCACTCGGGCGCATGCTCGACCACGAAACGGGTGGCCTCCACATCGCACAGGCCGCCCCCGGCGACCAGGGTGTCGTCCACGTGCGAGTCGAAGCTGTCGCCCTGGCCCAGCACTGCGGCAATGCCGCCCTGGGCCCAGGCGCTGGCACCGTCGGCCATGCCGCGCTTGGTAAGTACAGCCACACGGTGGGTGGGGGCCAGCAGCAGCGCGGCGCTGAGGCCTGCCAGGCCGCTGCCCACAATCAACACATCGAAATTCAGACTGGTAGACGCAGCGGAAGCAGACAATTTAGATCTCTATTTTGGAACCCAGCTCCACTACCGCGTTATTGGGTAGTCGCAAAAAGTCGGCTGCGGCGCTGGCATTGTGGTGCATTTGCGCAAACAGCTTTTCGCGCCAGGGTGCCATGCCACCGACCAGGGTGGGAATGACGGTGTCGCGCGACAGGAAATAGCTGGTGGTCATGACCTCCAGCTCGCAGCCCCGGCCCCGGATGTGCTCCAGCGCCTTGGGCACATCGGGGGTATTTTTAAAGCCGTAGTGGATCACCACCTGCCAGCAGTCATGCCCCAGGGATTCGATCTCGATACGTTTGTCGAGCCCGATCCAGGGCACTTCATGGTTGCGCACGGTGACAAACAGATTGTGGTCGTGCAGCACCTTGTTGTGCTTGAGGTTGTGCAGCAAGGCGTTGGGCACCGTGCCCATTTCTGCGGTCAGAAACACGGCGGTGCCCGCCACCCGGGTGGGCGGGCTGATGAACACGGCATCCAGAAAACTGGGCAGATCCAGGGCATCGGCCCGCAGCTTGCTGTTGAGCAGTTCCCGCCCATCTTTCCAGGTCAGCATCAGGGTGAAGATGACCCCGCCGATCAGCAGCGGGAACCAGCCGCCGTCGAGCAGCTTCATCATGTTGGAGGCCCAGAAAGCCAGATCCACGATGAAAAAGAAGCCTGTGGCGGCCACACACAGAATCAGGGGGTATTTCCAGCTGTAGCGGATCACATAAAAAGTCAGCACCGTGGTGATCAGCATGTCGGTGCACACCGCAATGCCGTAGGCCGCCGCCAGCGCGCTGGACGACTTGAACATCACCACCGCCACCAGGATGGCGACGAACAGGCCCCAGTTCACAAACGGCAGGTACACCTGCCCGGCCTCTTTCACGTTGGTGTGCATCACCCGCAGACGGGGCAAATAGCCCAGCTGGATGACCTGCTTGGTCACCGAAAAGGCCCCGGTAATCAGCGCTTGCGAGGCAATCACCGCCGCCATGGCGGCCAGCACCACCAGCGGCACCAGCGCCCAGGCAGGGGCCATCATGAAAAACGGATTCTTCACCGCTTCTGGCCGCGAAATCAGCAATGCGCCCTGGCCGAAATAGTTCAGCGTGAGCGCAGGCATGGCCGCCAGAAACCAGGCCACGCGGATCGGTGTCTTCCCAAAATGGCCCATGTCGGCATACAAGGCCTCGCCACCGGTGACGCACAACACCACCGCGCCCAGGATGATGAAGGTGGTGCCAGGGTTGCGCCACATGAAGCCCAGGGCGTAGTGCGGGCTGATGGCCCACAGAATTTCGGGATCGGTGGCAATGTTGATGACGCCCAGGGTGGCAATCACCACAAACCACACCACCATGATCGGGCCAAAAAACCGCCCAATACTCGCCGTGCCCCGCTTTTGCACCACAAACAGCGCGTACAAAATGACCAGGGCGATCGGAATCACAAACTTCTTGAAGGTCGGCGAGATCACCTCCAACCCTTCCACCGCGCCCAGCACGGTGATGGCCGGGGTGATGACACCGTCGCCATAAAACAGGCAGGTGCCGAAGATGCCCAGGATGAGCAGCGTGTTGCGCAATTGGGGCCGGTCTTTCACCGACTGCGAGGCCAGCGCCAGCATGGCCACCAGGCCGCCTTCGCCATTGTTGTCAGCCCGCAGTACTAGCACCACGTACTTGAGCGACACAATGACCGTCAGCGTCCAGAAGAAGATGGACAGGATGCCGTAGACGTTTTCAGGCGTAAAGGGCACATGGCCGGAGCCAAAAACCTCTTTGACCGCATATAAAACACTGGTTCCGATATCGCCGTAGACCACACCCAGCGCGCCGAGTGTGAGGGCCGAAAGCGAAGATTTTGAACTTTGCACTAAAGAGGCCCCGTCTGCAGGCCCCCTGAGGGGCCGACGGGGTTCCATAAACTTGGGGAAGCGTATTTTGCGCTCCAGAATCCCGCGTGCAAGCGGGGTAGAGCCCCTAGATCCGATTTATGTTGCGGTGCAGCAACTTATTCAAACTGTGTTATTTAGTCATAGATTTCGGCATCGGGATCGGTCGCTTCCAGCTCGTAGCTGGCCGCGGCCATGGCCAGGCGGCCCACCACGCCGTACATGTAGAAACGGTTCGGCGCGCTGGCACCGGGGCGCATGCCCACCTGGGGCAGATGGGCGTTTTCGGCAAAGGCCAGCGGCACGTAGCTGGAGCCGGGGGCGTTGAGGTTCTCGTCCACCCCGCGCTCGGCGTGGATGCGGTAGAAGCCGCCCACCACGTAGCGGTCCATCATGTAGACCACCGGCTCGGCCACCGCGTCGTTGATGCGTTCGTTGGTGAGCACGCCTTCCTGGATGATGGCATCCAGCAACTGGGGCGCGCCCTTGCCGGTGGTGGTTTTGGCCCGGTGGTGCAGCACCGCCAGGTCTTTCACGTCGCGCACGGTCATGATGCCCATGCCGGGCGCGCCGCTGTCCGACTTGACGATCACAAACGGCTTCTCGTTGATGCCGTATTCCTTGTACTTGCGGCGGATCTTGCCCAGCAGCGCGTCCACATTGGCGGTCAGGCATTCCATGCCCTGGCCCTGGGCCATATCGACCGCGCCGCACTGGTTGAACATCGGGTTGATCAGCCAGGGGTCGATGCCCAGCAGCTTGCCCAGGCGCTTGGCCAGCTCTTCGTAGCTGCGGAAATGCTTGCTTTTGCGGCGCACCGACCCGCCAGCATGCAGCGGCGGCAGCAGGTACTGCTCGTGCAGCTCTTCCAGGATGCCGGGCGGGCCTGCCATCAGGCTGTTGTTCAGCAAGATGGTGCAGGGGTCAAAGTCTTTGAGCCCCAGGCGGCGCTTGGTGCGGATTACCGGCTCCAGCGTCACCTGTTCGCCATTGGGCAGGTTGATGACCGTGGTTTCCTTGATGTCGGGGTTGATCGAGCCCACCCGCACGTTCAGCCCGGCCATGTGGAAGATGCGCTGCAACTGCGCCACGTTGGACAGGTAAAACGTGCTGCGGGTGTCGTTCTCGGGGATCAGCAGCAGGTTTTTGGCCTCGGGGCAGATTTTTTCGATAGCGGCCATCGCCGACTGCACGGCCAGCGGCAGCATTTGCGGTGTCAGGTTGTTCCAGCCGTGGGGGGCCAGGCTGGTGTCCACCGGGGCCAGCTTGAAACCGGCGTTGCGGATATCCACCGCGCTGTAGAACGGCGGCGTGTGCTCCATCCACTCCAGCCGGAACCAGCGTTCGATGGCAGGCATGGAGTCGAGGATGCGCTGTTCCAGTTCGTTGATCGGGCCAGTGAGCGCAGTGATGAGATGGGGAACCATAGAGGCCCTATAGAAACAGAATGAGTTACGGGATGTAAGGGCAATTCACCCAAACTCAAGGCCGACCCGGTTAAATCCGGACTTCTCCTTGGCCCAGCACCACGTATTTCAGCGATGTAAGCCCCGCCAGCCCCACCGGCCCCCGGGCGTGGAACTTGTCGGTGCTGATGCCGATTTCCGCCCCCAGGCCGTATTCAAAGCCGTCGGCAAACCGGGTGCTGGTATTGACCATCACACTGGCCGAGTCCACATCGCGCAGAAACTGCTGGGCATGCATGTGGTCGCGGGTCAGGATGCTGTCGGTGTGGTGGCTGCTGTATTTGTTGATGTGGGCAATCGCCTCATCCACACCCTCCACCACCTTGATGCTGATGATGGGCGCCAGGTATTCCTCGTACCAGTCGTGCTCGGTGGCGGGCACAATTTTTGCTATATTTTTAATAGCTTCTTGCGCCGACAGAATAAGGGCTGAGGCCGGATCGCACCGCATTTCCACACCCTTGGCGGCGTAGATGGAGCCGATCAACGGCAAGAACTCGGCTGCCACTGCGCGCGCCACCAGCAGGCCCTCGGTGGCGTTGCAGGGGCTGTATTTGCTGGTCTTGGCGTTATCGGCCACGTTGACGGCCATGGCGATGTCGCAGGGATCGTCCACGTACACGTGGCAGTTGCCATCCAGGTGCTTGATCACCGGCACCTTGGCATCGCGGCTGATACGCTCGATCAGGCTCTTGCCGCCGCGCGGAATGATCACATCCACGTACTGCGGCATGGCGATGAGCTGACCCACCACCTCGCGGTCGGTGGTTTGCACCAGTTGCACCGCGTCGGCAGGCAAACCGGCTTCCAGCAACGCCTGTTGCACCAGCAGCGCCAGCGCCTTGTTGGAGTCGATCGCCTCGGAGCCACCGCGCAAAATGCAGGCGTTGCCGCTCTTGATCGACAGGCTGGCGGCCTCGATGGTCACATTCGGTCGGCTCTCGAAAATCATGCCAAACACGCCAATCGGCACCCGCATCTGGCCCACGCGGATGCCGCTGGGCTGCTGCTGCAGGCCGATGATCTCGCCAATCGAATCGGCCATGGCGGCCAATTGTTCGCAGCCCTGGGCGCAGATTTCCAGCGTCTGCGGGCTGAGCTTGAGACGGTCTACCAGGGGCGCGGCCAGCCCGGCGGCGCGGGCGCGGTCCAGGTCTTTGGCGTTCTCGGTCTGCAGTGCGGCAGTGTTCTCGCGCAGCAAACGGGCCAGGCTGCGTAACGCTACATTTTTAGTAGCTGGCGTCGCCCTAGCCATGAGCGCAGAGGCCGCTTTTGCTTGTAAACCTAAAGCGTGGGTGTATTCGGCGATGTTCAGGGCGTTCATGGCGGTATTTTGTCACGCCTGCGCTATAGTCTGGCCATGGCACAAGCGCTGCTCAAACCTCTGACAGAAGACGAATACCTGGCTGCCGAGCTGCACGCCACGGTGCGGCACGAGTTTTTGCACGGGGCCGTTTACGCCATGGCAGGTGGCAGCGCCAACCACAACCGCATCGCCGGTGGCTTATACGCCCGCATGCTTGCCGCCCAAACCGCAGACTGCCAGCCGTATATCAGTGACATGAAGCTGCGCCTCGACGGCGGCAGCCTTTTCTACTACCCCGATGTGATGCTGGTCTGCGACCCTCGCGACAACGACGACTACGTCAAAACCAGCCCCTGCCTAGTCGCCGAGGTGCTGTCGCCCAGCACCCAGCTCACAGACCGGCGCGAGAAATGGCAGGCCTACCAAAAGCTGCCCAGCCTGCGCGAATACCTGCTGCTGGCCCAGGACAAGCCCGCGGTCGAAGTCTTTAAGCGCGTCAACCTGCGCCAATGGGGCCTGACCGTGCTGGGAGAAGACGACACCCTGGTGCTGGACTGCCTGGAGCTCAGCATCCCGGTGCGCGAGCTGTACAAAGGCGTGGATTTTTCTAAAACGGCTTAACGAGACACCGGCACAGCACACGCCGCGCACAGCATGCCCGCCAGGCGGTGCAGGGCCTGCCAGGGGTCGGCGGGCCAGTCGGGCTGTTTCAAACCTTTGACGATGCCGTCTACCAGGTGGGCCGACTGCAGCAGCTGGGCGATCAGCGGGCTGGGCATGCGCGGCAGCACGCGCTCGAACAAGCGCTCCTTAGCCCCCCAGACGCGGTTTTCGCGCAGGGCCATGGGCAGGGGCTTGCCCGCATCCATGGCGGTTTTGACGCGTTGCAGGGCGCGGATGTCTTCGGCCAGGGCCCAGTGCACCAGCACCTCGGCCTCGCCCTCGGCCTGCAGGCCGTCGAGCATGCGCTGCACCCGCAGACGCTGGCCGCCCAGCACGGCTTCGGACAGCTTGAATACGTCGTAGCGGGCCACGTTCAGCACGGCGGATTCCACCTGCGCCCATTGCAGCTCGCCCGCCGGGTACAGCAGGGCCAGCTTTTGGATCTCTTGGTGCGCGGCCAGCAGGTTGCCTTCGACCCGGTCGGCAAAGAATTGCAGGGTTTGCTGGCCTTCCACCCCGGCCTGCACCCGCTGGCCCTGGGCCTGCAGGCGCTGGGCGATCCACTGCGGCAGCGCGCCGCGCTCCACCGGTTCGACCTGGATGGTGATACCAAATTTCTCCAACGCCACAAACCAGGCGGCCGATTTGGCCAGCTTGTCCAGCCGGGGCAGCACTACCAGGGTCAGGGTGTCGGTATTGCCCTCGGCCTGCTGGGCCAGGTGCTGCAAGGCAGTGCTGCCGTCTTTGCCGGGCTTGCCGGACGGCACGCGCACCTCCAGGATTTGCTTGTCGGCAAACAGGCTGAGCGAGCCACCCGCCGCCAGCACCTCGCTCCAGTCGAAATGCGCGCCAGACACGACGTGCACCGTGCGCTCGGTAAAGTCCTGGGCGCGGGCCGTGGCGCGGATGGCATCCAGCGCCTCCTGCACCAGCAGCGGCTCGTCGCCGTGCAGGGTGTAGAGCGAGCGCAGGCCTTTGGAGAGCTGCGCGGCGAGCTGGCCGGGGGCTATTTGCATTTACAACGACTGGATCGCGGCGATGCGCCGCATGATCTGCTGCACGATGTCGGTTTGCATGTTGCGGTACAGCAGTTGCTCTTCGGCCTCTTTGGACAGGGCCTGGGTTTCGGTGTAGCTGATGTCGCGCTGCTGCAGGATTTCGGTTTCCGGAATCAGCTCTTTGCCCTGCGGCGTGCGCAGGCGGAACTTGACGCGCACGCGCAGCTGGAATTCGCGCACCTGGCCCGCAGACGTGGTGGATGCCACGCTTTTCTCGCGCTGGTCGGTGCTGATTTCCAGCACCACCTCCACGCTGTCCAGGCGTTTGGGCTCGGTCACCACCTCCAGCTTGCCGCCGCTGGCCAGGTTGCGCTTGAGCTCATTGCCCAGCGCCGAGGCCTCGGCCACGCGCACAAAGATGGTGGTAAACGGGTAGTTGGGGGCCTGGCGCAGGGCGAAGCCGCAGGCGCTCAGGCCGATGGCGGATGCGGCGGGCACGGCGAGGAGGAGTGTGCGGCGCAGCATCACAGCACCAGGTTCACCAGGCGCCCAGGCACCACGATGATCTTCTTCGGCGCAGCCCCGGCTGCCGCCTTGGTAAAGGCTTCGCAGGCCAGCGCGGCGGCTTCGATCTCGGCCTTGCTGGCGGCGGCGGGAACAAAGATGGAGCCGCGCAGCTTGCCGTTGACCTGCAGCATCAGCTCGATCTCGTCCTGCACCAGGGCCAGCGGGTCCACCACCGGCCAGGGCGCGTCGAGCAGGTCGCCAAAGCGGTCGACGTAGCCCAGCTCGGTCCACAGCGCGTGGGTGATGTGCGGCGTGGCCGGGTATAGGCAGCGCAGCAGGATGCCAAAACTTTCGATCAGCGCCACCTGCGCGCCCGGTGTGTCCAGCGCCTTGAAGTCTTCCAGGGCGTTGAGCAGCTTCATGCCGCCGGACACCACGGTGTTGTACTGCATGCGCTGGTAGTCGTAGTCCACCTGCTTGAGCACGGTATGGACCTCAAAGCGCAGAGCCTTGGCTTCTTTGCCAAACTTTACGTCTTTCAGGCCGCTAGCGCCCATGACATCGGCGGTAGCAGCTACGGAATCCATAGCGCCCAGCTTGACACCAAAATTCCACACCCGGCGCAGGAAGCGGTAGCTGCCTTCCACCGACGCGTCGTTCCACTCCAGCGTGGCCTCGGGCGGCGCGGTGAACATGGTGTACAGGCGGGCAGTGTCGGCACCGTATTTTTCGATCAGATCCTGCGGATCGACACCGTTGCTCTTGCTCTTGCTCATGGTGGTGAGCTCGTAGTTCAGCACGGTGCCGTCTTGTTTGAGTGTGCCGCCCACAATCTGGTCGCGCTCGTTGCGCTTCACATCGACTTCGCTTTCCCAGTGGTACTGCACGCCGCCGCCCGTGGGCTTATGCGAGAACGCGCCGTTGAGCACCATGCCCTGGGTCAGCAGCTTGCTGAACGGCTCGTCGCAGGTCACCAGGTCCAGATCGCGCATCACCTTGGTCCAGAAGCGGGCATACAGCAGGTGCAGGATGGCGTGCTCGATGCCGCCGATGTACTGGTCCATGGGCATCCAGTAGTTGGCGCCCTCACCCACCATGCCGTCCGTCTTGTGCGGGTCGCAGTAGCGCATGAAGTACCAGCTGGAATCGACAAAGGTGTCCATGGTGTCGGTTTCGCGCCGGGCGGGCTTGCCGCAGACCGGGCACACCACGCCAGCGTGGAAGCCCACGTGCTTGTGCAGCGGGTTGCCCGAGCCGTCGGGGATGCAGTCTTGCGGCAGCACCACGGGCAAATCCTTCTCGGGCACCGGCACCGCGCCATGCTCTTCGCAGTGGATGATGGGAATCGGCGTGCCCCAGTAGCGCTGGCGGCTCACACCCCAGTCGCGCAGGCGCCAGGTGGTCTTTTTCTCGCCCAGGCCCTTGATTTGCAGCGCGTGGGCCACGGCGTTCACCGCGTCCTGGAAGGCCAGGCCGCTGAAGCTGTCGGAGTTGATGGTCACGCCGCGCTGTTTGTCACCGTACCAGTCGTTCCAGTGGTGGTAGTCGTAGTGCAGGTGGTCTACATGCACCACCTGGACGATGGGCAGGTCGTATTTCAGGGCGAAGGCGAAGTCGCGCTCGTCGTGGGCCGGTACGCCCATCACCGCGCCGTCGCCATAGCCCATCAGCACGTAGTTGCCCACCCACACGTCGACCCGATGGCCGTTGAGCGGGTGGATGACCTGCAGGCCGGTGGGCAGACCTTCTTTTTCGCGCACCGCCAGCTCGGCCTCGGTGGTGCCGCCTTGCTTGCAGGCTTCGATGAAGGCGGCCAACTTCGGGTTGGTTTGTGCGGCGTGGGTGGCCAGCGGGTGCTCGGGGGCCACGGCGCAAAAGGTCACGCCCATGATGGTGTCGGCACGGGTGGTGAAGACATACATCTTGCCACCGTCGATCAACTGGCCCTTGCTGTTCTTGATGGTGTGCGGGAACGCAAAACGCACGCCTTCGCTCTTGCCGATCCAGTTCTCCTGCATCAGCTTGACGCGCTCGGGCCAGCCGGGCAGCGCATCTTTCACCTGGCCCAGCAGCTCTTCGGCGTAGTCGGTGATCTTCAGGTAGTAGCCGGGGATTTCGCGCTTTTCGACCACCGCACCGGTGCGCCAGCCCTTGCCGTCGATCACCTGCTCGTTGGCCAGCACGGTCATGTCCACCGGGTCCCAGTTGACCACCTGGGTCTTGCGGTAGGCAATGCCCTTGTCCAGCATTTTCAGGAACAGCCACTGGTTCCACTTGTAGTACTCGGGGGTGCAGGTGGCGACTTCACGGCTCCAGTCGATGGCCAGGCCCATGGCCTGCATCTGCTGCTTCATGTAGGCGATGTTGTCGAAGGTCCATTGCGCGGGCGGCACGCCGTTTTTCAGCGCGGCGTTTTCCGCGGGCAGGCCAAACGCGTCCCAGCCCATGGGCATGAGCACGTTGTAGCCCTGCATGCGCAGTTGGCGCGCAAGCATGTCGTTGATGGTGTAGTTGCGCACGTGGCCCATGTGCAGCTTGCCGCTGGGGTAAGGCAGCATGGAGCAGGCGTAAAACTTCTTCTTCAGGTTACCCCGCGCGTCACGCGAGTCTTCGGTGACGCGGTAGGCATCGGCGGCGGTCCAATGGGCTTGGGCGGCGGGTTCGACTTCGAGGTGGTTGTATTTTTCGAGCATGGCAGGCGGGGAAAGCAAAGAGACAGGGCGGCGCACGGGCCGCAACGGACCGATTTTAGGGGGTGGCTGTCACTGTGGCGTGGGCGGCTGGGCGACAAAGCCGATCTTGTTCAGCCCGGCCTTCTGCGCCACGCCCATCACCTCGACCACGCGGCCATAGGGCACGGTGGTGTCGGCGCGCAGTTGCACCTCGGTGTCGGGGTTTTGGTTGGCGGCCAGGGCGAGCTGGGCGGCCAATTCGGCAGCGGTCACCGGCTGGTCGTTCAGGAAGGTATGCCCAGATTTGTCTACCACCAGGGTGACGAACTGGGGCGCGCTTTGGGATTGGGCGGCATCGGTCTTGGGCAGGTCCAGCCGGATGGCGCTGGACAGCAGAGGCGCAGTCAGGATGAAGATCACCACCAGCACCAGCATCACATCGACCAGCGGGGTCATATTGATCTCGCTCATGGGCTCGGAAGCCTTGGTGCGCTCTAAACGGCCAAAAGCCATCTTAGTTGCTCAACAGTTCGCGCAGGTCGCGGGCAAAGCCTTCCAGGTCGGCTTCGATGCTGCCGATCAGGCGGCCATAGACGTTGTAGGCCAGCACGGCGGGGATGGCCACCGCCAGGCCCGCAGCAGTCATGACCAGCGCCTCTCCCACCGGGCCTGCCACTTTGTCGATGCCCATCTGGCCCGACTGCGCAATCGCGCCCAGTGCGTGGTAAATGCCCCAGACGGTGCCCAGCAAACCCACAAACGGCGCGGTCGAGCCCACCGTGGCCAGCAGCACCTGGCCGAACTGCAGCTTGTGCAGCACGGCATGCAAGGCGTTGCGCAGCACGCGGGTGAGCTGCTGCGAGCGGTCGCCCGCCGCGGCCAAGGTGCCTGTCGCTTCTATTTTTGTAGCTAGAACCAAAGGCAGGACAAGCGCGAGAGGGTCAAAAGATGCCAAACGCTGCTGGGCCTCGGCCACCGTGGGGGCCTGCCAGAAAGCCGCCACGCTGCGGGCCACGTCGGCGCGGGCGCGGCGCAGCATCCAGCCTTTCCACACGATCACCGCCCAGCTGCCCACCGACATGGCCAGCAGCAGCAGGGCCACCGCGCGGCTGACGAAATCGCCCTGGGCCAGCAGCGGCAGTGCGTCCATCAGCCTACTTCAAGCCCAGTACGTCGAACATGTCGAACAGGCCGCTGCGCTTGTTGGCCAGGAAGCGCACGGCGCGCAGGCTGCCCTGGGCGTAGGTGGCGCGGCTGGACGACTTGTGGCTGATCTCGATGCGCTCGCCGGTGCCCGCGAACAGCACGGTGTGGTCGCCCACGATGTCGCCACCACGGATGGTGGCAAAGCCGATGCTGGACGGGTCGCGCTCGCCGGTGATGCCGTAGCGCTCGTAGACGGCGCATTCCTTCAGGTCGCGGCCCATGGCCTCGGCGATCACTTCGCCCATTTTCAGCGCCGTGCCCGAGGGCGCGTCGATCTTGTGGCGGTGGTGGGCTTCGACGATTTCGATGTCGTAGCCGGTGGACATAGCTTTGGCGGCCATCTCCAGCAGCTTGAGGGTGACGTTCACGCCCACGCTCATGTTGGGGGCCATCATGATGGCGATGTGCTGGGCGATCTCGGCGATCTCGGCCTTTTGTTCGTCGCTGAAACCTGTGGTGCCGACCACGGCGTTCACGCCCAGGCTGCGGCACATGCGCAGGTGCGCCAGCGTGCCTTCGGGGCGGGTGAAGTCGATCAGCACGCGGGCAGCTTTCAGGCCCTGGTGCAGGTCGGCCGTCACGGCCACGCCGCTGTTGTGGCCCAAAAAGGCAGAGGCATCGGCACCGATCTGGGGGCTGCTGGCAATGTCCAGCGCACCGGCCAGCACGCAGTCGTCGGCAGCACGGATGGCTTCGATCAGCATGTGGCCCATGCGGCCCGAGGCACCGGCTACGGCGATGGCGTGCGGCAGGGGGGAAGAGGTATCTGTCATATCCGGAAATCAGGGGGCCGAGGGGGCTTCTAGCGGGGGGTAGGTAGTGGCGGGCACGGCAGCGGTAGCCGCCGCCGTGGCAGCCGGGGCCACCGGGGCGGGGAACGACTTCATGCGGTCTTCGCTGGCTTCCAGCAGGGGCACGGATTTGACGGGGCGCGACTTTGCCAGCAGACCGACGAATTCGCTCTCGCTGGGCATGGCATCGCCTTCGACGCGGTCCATCACATCGGCCTTGAAGAACACGGTGAACTTGCGCGCCTGCGGCTCGGTGCCCTGGCGGCGCATGGTGAACACGTAGTCCCAGCGGTCGGCGTGGAACACGTCTTGCAGCAGCGAGGTGCCCAGAATGTCTTTCACCTGCTCGCGGGCCATGCCGGGCTTGAGAGCTTCAACCTGCTCTTTGGAGACGAAGTTGCCTTGCACCACTTCCATCTTGTACGGGGCCAGCGAACCGACGAAATTGCGGGTGCTGATGTCGATACTGCTGCAGGCCCCAAGAGCGGCACATGCCGCAAGGGCCAGGGCGGTCAGGCTGCCGCGCAAAGAGGGTTCAAACATAGGGGTGAGGCTCAGGCGATATGATCCCCGGATTGTACTGGCCGTTCTTACGCTGCCCCGACCCTAGAAAGACCCGCCGCCATGGCCAATATCGACGAACTCAAGAACACCGGCCTGAAAGCCACCCTGCCCCGCCTGAAAATTCTGGAGATTTTCCAGACCGGCGAACTGCGCCACATGACGGCAGAAGACGTGTTTCGGGTGCTGCTGCTGGAACATTCCGACATCGGCCTGGCCACGGTGTACCGGGTGCTGACGCAGTTTGAGCAGGCGGGCATTTTGTCGCGCAGCCATTTTGAATCGGGCAAGTCGGTGTACGAACTGAACGAAGGCCGCCACCACGACCACTTTGTCTGCACCTCCTGCGGCAAGGTGGAAGAGTTTTTTGATGCCGAAATCGAGCAACGCCAGCAGATCGTGGCCAAGGCCATGGGCTGGACGGTGCAGGACCACGCGATGTCTTTGTACGGCCTGTGCGCGGATTGCTCGGCTAAATAAATCCCCCGCAACACGCTATTTATTAGATAGCTGCCACCGCATATGGAATAAGCGCCAACAGCCTAAAGAGCTAAAACCCAAGGTAGATACATCCCTTCCAGGGATACCGTGGAACCGGCTCCGCCGGGCCACTGGTATCGCCCCCTGCAAGGGGGTTGGCGAAAGATGCGAAGCACTGCAGCCTGGGGGTGTGCCCTATTCCGCGGCTTCCATCGCCTTGCGGTGGCGTTCTACGAATTCCTGGTAGGTGTCGATGCCGCGCAGTTGCAGGATGGTGTTGCGCACGGCGGCTTCCACCAGCACGGCGATGTTGCGGCCGGCCACCACCTGGATGATGACCTTGCGCACCGCCACGCCCAGCACGTCCTGGGTCAGCGGCTCGTAGGGCAGGCGCTCGTACTCGCGCTCCATGGTTTCCTTGCGCACCAGGTGCACGATGAGCTTCAGGCGCATCTTGCGGCGCACGGCGGTTTCGCCAAAGATGCCGCGGATGTCCAGCAGGCCGATGCCGCGCACTTCCAGCAGGTTTTGCAGCAGCTCGGGGCAGCGGCCCTCGATGGTGGTCTGGTTGATACGGTACAGATCCACCGCGTCGTCGGCCACCAGACCGTTGCCGCGCGAGATCAGCTCCAGGCCCAGCTCGCTCTTGCCCAGGCCGGATTCGCCGGTGATCATCACACCCAGGCCCAAAATATCCATGAACACGCCGTGCATCGAGGTGCGGTCGGCGAAGTGCTTGGACAGGTAGGCGCGCAGCACGTCGATCACAAAGGCCGACGAGTCCTGCGTAGCAAACATCGGGATCTGCGCGCGTTCGCACATCGACAGCAGCGCGTCGGGCGCGGTTTGGCCGTCGGCCATGATCAGCACCGGCGGCTCCAGCGTGACGATGCGGGCGATACGGCGGGCGCAGTCCTCTGCCGACGCGCTGGTCAGGTAGGCGATTTCGCGCTCGCCCATGATCTGCACGCGGTAGGGATGGATGTAGTTGAGGTAGCCGACCAGATCGGCACCGGAACGCGCAGCGCGCACCGCAATTTCGTCAAAGCGCCGCTCGGAAGCGCCTAGGCCCGCCACCCATTCCCAGCGCAGCAGGGAGCGAAAGGCCTCGAACAGAACGTCGGCACTGACGACGGTGGGCTTCAAGGCAGTCCAGGCTCGAAAAGATTACGCGGGCTGGGCCGACTGCCAGCCGCAGATCAGGCCGTGCAGGGCATCGGCATCGGCGGCGCTCTTGATTTTTTCGCGCAGCGGCGCGTCGCTGAGCAGCTCGGCGATTTCGGACAGGATTTCCAGGTGCTTTTGGGTCGCCGCCTCGGGCACCAGCAAAAAGATCAGCAGGCCCACAGGCAGCTCATCGGGCGCATCAAAGCCAATCGGCTGCGCCAGCTGCACCACCGCGGCCATGGGGGCTTTCAGGCCCTTGATGCGGCCATGCGGAATCGCCACCCCGTGGCCCAGACCGGTGGAGCCCAGGCGTTCGCGGGCGAACAGGCTGTCGGTAATCAGGGCCCGGCTCAGACCATGCAGGTTTTCAAACAGCAAGCCGGCTTCTTCAAAAGCACGTTTTTTGCTGGACGCATCGACGCTCACGAGCACTTGAGCGGAGGGCAGGATGGAGGCGAGGCGGTTCATAGAGAGGCGAATTATGCACGCGCGCTAGGCTGTCGGCATGCACCAACAAAAAAGCCGCCCCGTAGAACAGGCGGCTTTTGCAGAGTACGCGACAGCGTAGGACTTACATCAGGCGCTTGGGCGCTTCGTGGTGGTGGTCTTGCACCCGGTCTTTGTGGCGGACCACCTGGCGGTCCAGCTTGTCGACCAATTCGTCTACTGCGGCGTACAAATCCGCGTGGGAGCTTTCGGCGAACATGTCATTGCCTTTGACATGGATGTTGCATTCAGCGCGTTGTCGGCCTTGCTTTTCCTTTTGCTTTTCAATCGTCAGTAGCACTTTGACATCTACCAGCTGGTCGAAATGGCGGGTTATTCGGTCCAGTTTGGTGGTCACATAGTTACGCAAGGCGGGGGTCACATCCAGATGGTGTCCGCTGATCGTCAAGTTCATGTAGTTCCTCCTAGAGCAATACTTTCACTGTTGAAAGTCATTTCACTATGCGCCCGATATCCCCTGAACGCAACCCTTTCCCAGGTCTTTCGAATGGGTGTTACCCCGTGTAAGCAGCGGTCCAGAGACTGGGCCTTACCTGTATAGATCGGCGGGCGGCGGTGCCATAATTCAGGCCTTTACTACGTCCGAGAAAACCCCATGGAAAGCGCCCCTAGTCGCTAGCTTTCACCTCCCTGCGCTGCACGGGGGCTGAAAGCCTAGCCCCACCCCCCGTCTTTGCCCATCCACCCCAGGGAGTGCCCCATGCTGAATATTTTCTCGCTGGCCAATGGCCGATTGTTTCAAGAAGAGATCGAGTCACTGGAAGAGCTTTCCCGCTTCCAGCCGATCTGGGTGGACCTGGAATCGCCCACGCTGGAAGAAAAACGCTGGATCAAACAGTATTACGGCCTGTCCATCCCTGAGGATGCGATGGACGAAGATATTGAAGAATCGGCCCGTTTTTACGAAGAAGATAACGGCGAGCTGCACATCCGCAGCGACTTTTTGGTGGCCGACGAGTCCGATCCGCGCACGGTACGCGTGGCTTTCATCCTGAACCAGCACAACGCCGAGCTCAAAAGCCGGGGCGTGCTGTTCTCTATCCACGACGAAGACGTGCCGGTGTTCCGCCTGCTGCGCATGCGCGCGCGCCGGGCACCGGGCCTGATCGAAGATGCCAAGGAAGTTTTACTCAAACTTTTCGATGCCGATGCCGAATACTCCGCCGACACGCTGGAAGACATCTACGTCGACCTGGAAAAGGTCAGCCGCCGGGTGCTGGCGGGCAATATGACCGATGCGCTGGCCGGGGAAGTGCTGGGCTCCATCGCCCGCCACGAGGATTTGAACGGCCGTATCCGCCGCAACATGATGGACACCCGCCGCGCCCTGAGCTTCATGATGCGCAGCAAGATGCTCAACGCCGAGCAGTTCGAAGAAGCCCGCCAGATCCACCGCGACATCGACTCGCTGGACTCGCACACGGCCTTTTTGTTCGACAAGATCAACTTCTTGATGGATGCCACCGTGGGTTTCATCAACATCAACCAGAACAAGATCATCAAAATCTTCTCTGTCGCCAGCGTGGCCCTGCTGCCGCCGACCCTGGTGGCCAGCATATACGGCATGAACATGAAATTTCCCGAGCTGGAGTTTCTGGGCAGTTGGTCGTACCCGTATGTGGTGGCCATGATGGCGGCCAGTGCGCTGGTGCCGATGTGGTACTTCTATAAACGCGGCTGGTTGTCCTGAAACCGCCATGGCCGACACCCTGGTACTCCCGGAAACGGCAGCCGACAGCCAGCGCCTACGCGCCCAGTGGCCCGTGGTGGCCGCCCTGCCCCCGCGCCTGCTGGTGCTGCGCCTGCCCGATGCTGCGCACCTGACAGGCACCGTGCCCTTGGACCAGGCCGACCCACCGTTGACAGAGAGCGAAGCGCTCTTTGCCGCCGCCTGGGCCGCACAGGGGCACAAATCCGCACCCCGCCCTGGCGATGGCGCGGACTGGGACAGCCCCGGCTTCACACCGCCTTAAACGCCCATCGGCCACCAGCCGTGCCACCAGTCGGTGAAGGTCGGCTCCCAGGCCGCCGTGTAGATACGGCTGTCGTCGCCCACCACAAAGGTGTCCAGCTTGTTTGGCGCGCGCGACACCGAGGTAATCGCCGCACCCAGCGCTGCCGACCCGCCATTCAGCCGCCACCAGCCGTGCCAGCCGTCGGTAAACGCAGGCTCCCAGGCCGCGGTGTAGGTGCCCCGGTCGGTGCCGGTCACAAAAACATCCAGCTTGTTGGCCGAGCGGGACACCGCGTGGAGGGGCGCACCAGGCCGCCCGCGCCCGCCCTGGATATGCCACCAGCCGTGCCAGCCGTCGGTAAACGCAGGCTCCCAGGCCGCAGTCATGGTTTCGCCCCCATTGGCGATGGCAAAAATGTCCAGCTTGTTGGCGCTGCGCGAGACCGCATTCACATGCCCGCCCGCCGGGAAACGGGTGTTACCCACGCGCCA
This sequence comes from Rhodoferax sp. LS1P39, assembly GCF_056521425.1. Taxonomy (NCBI): domain Bacteria; kingdom Pseudomonadati; phylum Pseudomonadota; class Betaproteobacteria; order Burkholderiales; family Comamonadaceae; genus Rhodoferax; species Rhodoferax sp. LS1P39. The sequence goes on from NZ_JBWMAV010000021.1 coordinate 43,770, forward strand.
CCAGCCATGCCAGCCGTCGGTAAACGAAGGTTGCCATGCTGCGGTGTAGACCCGGCCATCGGTGCCCACCACAAAGATGTCCAGCTGGTTCGGCCCGCGCACCGCCGCGCCCACCGGCGCACCGGGGGCCGCGATACCGCCCTGGATGTGCCACCAGCCGTGCCAGCCATCGGCAAAACTGGGTTGCCAGGCGGCGGACATCACCCGGCCCGACACATCGGTGGCAAAGATGTCCAGATGGTCGGCGCTGCGCGACACCGCGCTGATCTGGCTGCGGTGCGGCACGCTGATATTGCCAATGCGCCACCAACCCCGCCAGCCGGTGTCGGGCCGCCAGGCGGCGGTGTAGACGTGGTTGTCGGTGCCCACCACAAAGATGTCCAGCTTGTTCGCCCCCCGGCTGACCGCCGTGACCGGCGCGCCAGAGGCCGCCATGCCGCCCTGGATGTGCCAGAAACCCTGCCACCAGTTGGGCATGGAGGGCTCCCAGGCGGCGGACATGACCCGCCCATCCCGGTCGGTGAAGAAGATGTCCAGCTTGTTGGCCGCGCGCGATACCGCATGGATGGGTGCGCCCTGCGGCACCCGGGTGCTGGTGAGCCCCCAGCCCAGGTGGCGGCGGGTAGACGCGCACATGGTCCAGTCGTTGGCCTTCATCAGGCAGGCCACACCGCCGCCGGGCGCGCAGGTGGCGCAGTTGCGGTTGGGTTCGTTGTAGATGCCGTGGGTGCTGGAGCAGTTGCAACTGGCGGCGGAATATTCGTCGGGGCACGAGAAGATGTGGCCGGTTTCGTGGGTGAACACGCGGTCGATGTTGTCCGGCCCCCAGCCGTCGTTGGCGTAGTCCATCACGATGCGCGGTGCGCTGGCGTAGGCAAAGTGCCACAGCGGATAGCCTTTGACGAAAAACACGCAATAGGCCCAGCGCGTGCTCAGCCGGGTGCGCAGGGCGCTCACGTAGTTCAGCACGCCCTGCCAGTTCTGCGTCTGGCCCAATGCGCCCATGGCGGGGTTGCGCCAGCGCGATTCGTCGTCTGCCGCCGTGGCCGTGGTGCTGGTGGAGATGCTGACGTTGTTGATCTCGTAGTGCCAGCTCACGCCCGAGGCCGGGTCCTGGTTGCCCAGCCAGGTCAACCCGGCCTGCACCTCGGCCACCACCTTGACCCGCTCGGCCGCGCTGAACCGGGTGGCCGCCGTAGGCCCATTGACGATGATGATGCCCACCGCCACCGAGCCCGCCAGAAACGGGTCGCCCGCGCCGCGCTCGCCGGGTGCGGCCGCCCCCAGGGCCTCCATCGCGGCCCGGCCTGCGGGCCCCTCGGCCTCGGGGGCGCAGCCGTGCATGTCCCAGTCTTCACCATCGCGGGGGCGCTTGGCCTTGGCGGCGCGGTACTTGGCGCTGCGGCGCAAATTGAAGGCCGACAACCCCAGCTTCTCGGTCTGGTTCAACACGGCCACCGTGGCCTTGGGCACGGCAGCAGCGGCAAACGGCAGGCCTCCGATCTCGGCAGGCTGGGCACGGCGAATCTGCACGTTCGGCCCATAGTTATGCAGCAGGCCGCCATCGTTGTCAGGCGGTTGGCCCTCGCTGCGGGCCTTGGCGGTGCTGCGTGTGCCCGGCATGGCCAGGCGTTCGTACTCGGTGTTGATTTCGGACATGGATGGGGCTCCTGTAGGCACCCCACGACGGCAGAGCGCACCTCAGAATAGGTGCCCGGTGCGCAAACCGCATCATCGAAATGGGGGAAAAGTTCCCCCGCGACAGGCGCTACAAGCGCTGCACCAGCTCCGCCAGCACCGCCTGTGCGTAGCGGCTGGCCACCGTGCGCACGAACGCGGCAAAGTCGGTGTGGGCCGTGTCGTCGGCCCGGTCGGAGATGCTGCGCATGGCGGCGAATGGAATGCCGTAGTCATGGCACACCTGGGCCACCGCCGCACCTTCCATCTCCACCGCCAGGGCCTCATGGCCGTGGGCGCGCAGGGCGGATTGCAAGGCCTGCACTTCGGTGGCGGCAGACACAAAACGGTCGCCGCTGGCCACCAGGCCGTGGTGGATATGCGGCGGCAGGGGATTTAAGCCAAATCGGCCTCCAGCGCTTATTCCACTAGCGTGAGCAGCTATCAAAAGTGTAGAGGTCAGTTTTTCATCGCAGGCAAAGCGCGCCTGGCCGTACAGGGGCACTTCGAAGGGAGGGAACAGCGGCGCGGCGTTCATGTCGTGCTGGATGAAATCTGCCGCCACCACCACGTCGCCCACTTGCACGCCCTCGCCCACCCCACCGGCCACGCCGGTGAACACGATGCGGCTGGCTCCAAATTTCTCGATCAAGGCGGTGGCCGTGGTGGCCGCAGCCACCTTGCCGATGCGCGACAGCGCCAGCACCACCGGCTGGCCGTGCCACAGCCCCAGGCCAAAGCTGCGCCCGGCGTGCTGCACGCGGCGGGGCTGCTCCAGTTGCTCGAAGATGCCCTGCTGTTCTTCGGCCAGGGCACTGAGGATGGCGAGGCTCACACCTTGGTGCGCAGCTCGCGGCGCAGGATTTTGCCCACCGGGGTTTTGGGCAGGTCGGCACGGAACTCCACCACGCGGGGCTGCTTGTAGCCGGTGAGGTTGGCCTTGCAGTAGGCGCGCACCTGTTCTTCTGTGAGGGCCGGGTCTTTCTTGACGATCACCACCTTGACGGCCTCGCCGGTTTTCTCGTCGGGCACGCCCACGCAGGCGCATTCCAGCACGCCGGGCATGGCGGCCACCACGTCTTCAATCTCGTTGGGGTAGACGTTGAAGCCGCTGACCAGCACCATGTCTTTCTTGCGGTCCACGATCTTGAAGTAACCGAGCGCGTCCATGGTGCCGATGTCGCCGGTTTTGAAGTAGCCGTCGGCTGTCATGGCCTGGGCGGTTTCATCCGGGCGCAGCCAATAGCCCGCCATCACCTGCGGTCCCTTGATGCAGATTTCGCCGGGCTGGCCCATGGGCACTTCGGCGCCCGCATCGTCCAGCAGCTTGAAATAGGTGCTGGACAGCGGCACGCCGATGGTGCCGGTGTAGTCGGTGCGCGTGGGCGGGTTGCAGCTGGCGGTGGGCGAGGTTTCGCTCAGGCCGTAGCCCTCGCAAATCGGGCAGCCGGTTTTCTCCAGCCACAGCTTGGCCACAGCCGCCTGCACCGCCATGCCACCGCCGATGGACACCTTCAGGTGGCTCCAGTCCACGGTCTTGAAATCGGGGTGGTTGGCCAGGCCGTTGAACAAGGTATTGACCGCAGGCAGGCTGTGGATGCGGTGCTGCGACAACTCTTTGAGCACTGCCTTCAGGTCGCGCGGATTGGGGATCAGGATCAGCTTGCCGCCGGTGCGCATGGACAGCATCATGCCCACAGTGAATGCGAAGATGTGGTACAGCGGCAGCGCGCACACGCTGGTGGGCTGCTCGCCCTGGGGCACCTTGTCCATCACCGGCTGGTTCCAGGCTTCGGACTGCAGCACGTTGGCAATCACGTTGCGGTGCAGCAGCACAGCCCCTTTGGACACACCGGTGGTGCCGCCGGTGTACTGCAGCACGGCGATGTCGTCCGGCTGCACCGGCACGGGCGTGAACACGCCGCGCCGACCCCGCGCCAGCGCGGTGTTGAAGCGCACCGCGCCCGGCAACTGGAAGGGCGGCACCAGCTTCTTGACCTTGCGCACCACGTAGTTGACCAGCGCGCCCTTGAGCAGCCCGAGCTGGTCGCCCATGGCGCACAGCACCACGTGTTTGACGGGGGTGTTGGCCAGGCATTGCTGCAGCGTGGCACCAAAATTTTCCAGAATCACGATGGCCTTGGCACCCGAGTCTTTCAACTGGTGCTCCAGCTCGCGCGGGGTGTACAGCGGGTTCACGTTGACCAGCACCAGCCCGGCCCGCAGCAAGGCGGCCACGGCCACCGGGTACTGCGGCACATTGGGCATCATCACCGCCACGCGCTCGCCCTTGGCCAGGCCCAGGCTTTGCAGATAGGCGGCGAACTGGCGGCTCAGCGTGTCGGTCTCGCCATAGCTCAGGTCCTTGCCCATGAAGCTGTAGGCGGTGCGGTCGGCGTACTTCTGAAAGCTTTCTTCGATCAAGGCCTGCAACGAAGGGTAGCGGGTCGGGTCGATGTCGGCGGGCACGCCGGGGGGGTAGCTGCTGAGCCAGATGCGTTCAGTCATAACGGATTCTCCCGGTCGTTATAGGACTTACGCAGCGCCCCTGTCTCGCCCTTCGGGCGTACAGGGGGAACTTGCGTAAGTCCTGGGTTATTCAATGGCCTTGCCCATGTCTTCCACGACCTTTTTCGCGTCGCCGAAGACCATCATGGTCTTGTCCATGTAGAACAGCTCGTTGTCCAGCCCGGCGTAGCCTGCGGCCATGCTGCGCTTGTTGACGATGATGGTTTTGGCCTTGTAGGCCTCCAGGATCGGCATGCCGTAAATGGGGCTGCCCTTGGTGTGCGCGGCGGGGTTCACCACGTCGTTGGCCCCCAGGATGATGGCCACATCGACCTGGCCAAATTCGCCGTTGATGTCTTCCATCTCGTGCACCTGGTCATAGGGCACCTCGGCCTCGGCCAGCAGCACGTTCATGTGGCCCGGCATGCGCCCGGCCACGGGGTGGATGGCGTACTTGACGATGATGCCCTTGTCGGTGAGTTTCTGCGCCAGCTCTTTCACCGCATGCTGGGCGCGCGCCACGGCCAGACCGTAGCCGGGCACGATGACCACGGTTTCGGCATTGCCCAGCACAAATGCCGCGTCGTCGGCGCTGCCGCTCTTGACGCTACGTTGTACTGCCGCCCCAGACGCTGCGGTAGCAGCGTCGCCACCGAACCCGCCACCGATCACGTTGAAGAACGAGCGGTTCATGGCCTTGCACATGATGTAGCTCAGGATCGCACCGCTGGAGCCCACCAGCGAACCCGCAATGATCAGCATGCTGTTGTTCAGGCTGAAGCCAATGCCCGCCGCCGCCCAGCCGGAATAGCTGTTGAGCATGGACACCACCACCGGCATGTCGGCCCCGCCGATCGGGATGATCAGCAGCACGCCCAGGGCAAAGCCCAGGGCGATCACCAGGCACATGTCCATCCAGCTTTGCGAGTGCCAAAAGCCAAAGATGAAGAACGCCGCCGCCAGGCCCAGCACCAGGTTCAGCTTGTGCTGGCCGGGAAAGCTCACCGGCGTGCCCTGGAACAGGCGGAACTTGTACTTGCCCGACAGCTTGCCAAACGCGATCACCGAGCCGCTGAACGTGACCGCGCCGATAAAGGCACCCAGTGCCAGCTCGATGCGGTTGCCGCCGGGGATCTCTGCGCCCTTGGCCGATATGGCAAACGCCCAGGGTTCGGCCACGGCCGCCACGGCAATGAACACCGCCGCCAGGCCGATCATGCTGTGCATGAAGGCCACCAGCTCGGGCATCTTGGTCATCTCGACCCGCTTGGCCATGATGGTGCCCACCGAGCCGCCGACCAGCAGCGCGCCCAGCACCCAGGCCATGCCCTCCATGCCGTTCTGCCCCATTTGCCCGGCCAGCTTGAAGATCAGCGCGATGGTGGTGACCACCGCCACGGCCATGCCCAGCATGCCAAAGAAGTTGCCCCGGATCGAGGTGGTGGGATGGCTCAAGCCCTTGAGCGCCTGGATGAAGCAGACGCTGGCGAACAGGTATAAAAGTGTGACGAGATTCAAGCTCATTTCAGTGCCTCCTTGGCGGGGGTCTTTTTCTCTTTCTTCTTGAACATCTCCAGCATGCGCCGGGTGACCATGAAGCCACCGAACACATTGACGGCGGCCAGCGCCACGGCCAGCACGCCCATGGTTTTACCCAGCGTGGTTTCGGTTAAAGCGGCGGCCAGCATGGCCCCGATGATGACGATGGCCGAGATGGCGTTGGTGACGGCCATCAGCGGCGTGTGCAGTGCGGGCGTGACGGTCCAGACCACGTGGTAACCCACGTAGATGGCCAGCACAAAAATGATCAGGTTGGTGACCGTGGGGGAAAGAATGTCCATGGTGTTTGCTCCTTATTTACGCGTAACCACGCCAGCCTGGGTGACGAGGCAGGCGGCCACGATGTCGTCGGCCATGTCCACGTTCAGCGTGCCTTCCTTGGTCAGCACCAGCTTCAAAAAGTCGAGGATGTTGCGGGCGTACAAGGCGGACGCATCGGCGGCCACCAGCGCGGGCAGGTTGGTTTCGCCGATCAGCGTCACGCCATGCTTGACCACGGTTTTGTCGGCCTCGGACAGCGGGCAGTTGCCGCCACCATTGGGGCCCTTGCCTGCGGCGATGTCCACGATCACCGAGCCGGGCTTCATGCTTTTCACCATGTCTTCGGTAATCAAGGTCGGCGCGGCGCGGCCAGGGATGAGCGCAGTGGAGATCACCACGTCGGCCTGGGCCACGCGCTTGGCCACTTCGACCTGTTGGCGCGCCAGCCAGCTGGGCGGCATGGGCTTGGCATAGCCACCCACGCCCACGGCGGCCTCTTTTTCTTCCGGCGTGTCGTACGACACCTCGATGAACTTGCCGCCCAGCGATTCGACCTGCTCCTTGACGCTGGGGCGCACGTCGCTGGCCTCGATCACCGCGCCCAGGCGCTTGGCGGTAGCAATGGCTTGCAGGCCGGCCACGCCCACGCCCAGAATCACCACGCGCGCGGCCTTGACGGTACCTGCGGCGGTCATCAGCATGGGGAAGAAGCGCTGGTATTTGTCGGCGGCCATCATCACGGCCTTGTACCCGGCGATGTTGGCCTGGCTGGAGAGCACGTCCATGCTCTGGGCGCGGCTGGTGCGGGGGGCGGCTTCCAGCGCAAAGCTGGTCAGGCCCGCAGTGGCCAGGCGTTGCAGGCCCTCGGCATCAAAGGGGTTGAGCATGCCCACCAGCGTGGTGCCGGGGCGCATCTGCGCGGCCTCTGCACTAGAGGGGCTGCGCACCTTGAGCACCAGGTCGCAGGCCAAAGCGCCAGCGGCATCGGTGATCTCGGCCCCTGCTGCCGTGTAGGCCGCATCGGTGGCGCTGGCGGCCACGCCAGCCCCCGATTGGATGCGGACCGTATGGCCCTGGGCTGCCAGCTTTTTGGCGGTTTCGGGGGTGACTGCGACGCGGGTTTCACCGGTCGCCGTCTCTAGCGGCACACCAATCAGCATGAGGTCTCCTCAATGGTTTTTAAATATTCTTGAAAATGTGCGACTTTTGGCTTGAAAAGTCGGAATCTTTGCCTTCCAAGCTTAACTGACTTTACCCAGGCCCCTTCCGCCCACAAACGCTTGGGCGACACTGTCTATTCATAATGCTGACATGAAGCATCGATGGAAACCCAGCGTCACGGTGGCTGCCGTGGTGGAGCACGAGGGCCGGTTCCTGCTGGTCGAAGAACACACGCCCGAAGGCTTGCGGCTGAACAACCCCGCCGGGCACCTGGAGCCCGGCGAATCGCTGGCCCAGGCCTGCGCCCGCGAAACGCTGGAGGAAGCCGCCTATACCTTCACACCCACCGCGCTGGTCGGCGTGTACCAGGCGGCGCTGGGTGACACCACCTACCTGCGCTTTGCCTTTTGCGGCACGCTAGGCGACTTCCACCCCGAGCGCAAACTGGACCACGGCATCAAACGCAGCCTGTGGATGACCCCCGCCGAGATCCGCGCCAGCACCCACCGCCACCGCAGCCCCCTGCTGCTGCGCTGCGTGGAGGACTACCTGGCCGGGCGGCGTTTCCCGCTGGACTTGGTCTATACAGCCCCCTAAAAACGTTCTAGAACCAGGGCCAAGCCCATGTTTTTACAATCGGGGCATGGGAACACACAGCAAACAACGGGTCGTGGTCGGGTTGAGCGGCGGGGTGGATTCGGCCGTCAGCGCCTATCTGCTCAAGCAACAGGGCTATGAGGTCATCGGTATCTTCATGAAAAACTGGGAGGACGATGACGACAGCGAATACTGCTCCAGCAACATCGACTTCGTGGATGCCGCCGCCGTGGCCGATGTGATCGGCATCGAGATCGAGCACGTCAACTTCGCCGCCGAGTACAAAGACCGGGTGTTTGCCGAGTTTCTGCGCGAATACCAGGCGGGCCGCACGCCCAACCCCGACATCTTGTGCAACGCCGAGATCAAGTTCAAAGCGTTTCTGGACCACGCCATCCGCCTGGGCGCGGAAAAAATCGCCACCGGCCACTACGCCCGCGTCCGTGAAGTCAGCGGCCAGTTCCAGCTCCTCAAAGGCCTGGACCCGAGCAAAGACCAAAGCTATTTTCTGCACCGCCTGAACCAGGCGCAGCTCAGCAAAACCCTGTTCCCGGTGGGCGAGCTGCACAAGACCGAGGTGCGCCGCATCGCGTCCCAGATGGCGCTGCCCAACGCCACCAAGAAGGACTCCACCGGCATCTGCTTCATCGGCGAGCGCCCATTCCGCGACTTTCTGAACCGCTACATCGCCAAAGAGCCCGGCCCCATCAAGGACGAAAAAGGCCGGGTGCTGGGCAAGCACGTGGGCCTGAGCTTCTACACCTTGGGCCAGCGCCAGGGCCTGGGCATCGGCGGCATCAAGGAAAAAGGCGCGCAACGCGGCGGCGGCGAGCACGCGCCCTGGTTCGTGGCCCGCAAGGACATGGAGCGCAACACCCTGTGGGTGGTGCAAGGCCACGACCACCCCTGGCTGCAGTCGCACACCCTGGTGGCCGATGACGTGAGCTGGGTCGCAGGCCACGCCCCCGCCCCCGGCAGCTACGCTGCCAAAAGCCGCTACCGGCAGGCCGATGCGCCGTGCACCCTGGCAGCAGCAGACAGCGGCTTCCGCCTGGACTTCCCCGACGCGCAGTGGGCCGTGACCCCAGGCCAGTCGGCAGTGGTGTACGACGGGGAGGTGTGCCTGGGGGGCGGGGTGATTGGGGTGGATTCAGGGGTCTAATTGGCACCCCGTGCTTATTCCATCAGCGCAAGCAGCTACTATTTCAATAGCTAATTGAACAATTGAGACGGGCAAAGGCGCAATAAACACCCCTGCCCCGGCCCGCCCCAAGGCAAGCGCAGCAAAGCCCCCTCGCGAACAGCGCGGAACTGGCTCAGCCAGGCCGCTGCTGTTGCCCCCTGCAAGGGGGTTGGCGAAAAGCGCTGGCGCTGTAGCCTGGGGGTGTACCTATTCCAGCTTGAACTGCGCCACCACCCGCACCAGATCGCTGGCCTGGCCTTGCAGGCTGCTGGCGGCGGCGGCCATTTCTTCCACCAGGGCGGCGTTTTGCTGGGTGGCCTGGTCCATCTGGGTGACGGCTTCGCCGATCTGGCTGACACCGGCGCTTTGCTCGGTGCTGGCGGCGCTGATCTCGCCCACGATGTCGCTGACCTGGCGGATGGCGCTGACCACTTCGGCCATGGTGCTGCCGGCCTGGTCCACCAGGCTGGTGCCCTGGGCCACGCGCTCCACGCTGGCGCTGATCAGCACCTTGATTTCCTTGGCGGCTTCGGCGCTGCGGCCTGCCAGGCTGCGCACCTCGCTGGCCACTACCGCAAAGCCCCGGCCCTGCTCACCGGCGCGGGCGGCTTCCACGGCGGCATTCAACGCCAGGATATTGGTCTGGAAGGCGATACCGTCGATCACGCCGATGATGTCGGCGATTTTTTGCGAGCTGTCGTTGATGCCCTTCATGGTCTGCACCACCTGGCCCACCACGGCCCCGCCCTGCGCCGCCACGGTGGAGGCGCGCAGGGCCAGCTGGTTGGCGCGGGCGGAGTTGTCGGCGTTTTGCCGCACGGTGCTGCTCAGCTCTTGCATGGAGGCGGCGGTTTCCTGCAGGGCAGCGGCCTGGTTTTCGGTGCGCACGCTCAGATCGTGGTTGCCCTCGGCGATTTCGGCGCTGGCGGTGGAGACGCTCTCCGAGCCCTGGCGCACGCTACCCACCACCCGCACCAGGTTGGCCTGCATGTCTTGCAGGCTGGTGACCAATTGGCCGACTTCGTCCTGGCGCTGCACCACCATGCGCCCGGTCAGGTCGCCCGCCGCCACCTGCCGTGCGGCCCGGTTGGCCTCGGCCAGCGGCAGGGTGATGGAGCCCGCCAGCCGCCAGGCGCTGCCTGCGCCAAACAACAGGCTGATGGTGCCCACGGCGATCAGCAGGTTGCGGCCCTGGGTGGTGTTGTCGGCCATGCCCTGGGCCTGCTGGTCAATGTCTTGCCGCTGGGCCAGCATCAAGGCCTCCAGTGCGTCCAGGTAGGCCTTGCCTGCGGGGGTGAACTTTTGCTCCAGCAACTGGTTGGCTTCGTCGGACTTGCCTTCTTTCTTGAGGGCCGAGACGGCATCGCGGGCTTCCACATAGTTTTTGCGGGCCACGCCGATGGCCGCGAACAGGGCTTTCTCGGCATCGGTTTGCATCAGCGGCTCCAGGGTTTTCTGGGCCTTGCTGGAGCGCTCGCTGGAGGTGGCCGCATCTTGCGCAAAGTAGCTGGCCAACGAGGCATCGCTGCTTTTGGCAATGGCGGTGGTGCGGCGTACGCTGGTGTGGATGTCGCGGTACCAGTCGCTGACCAGGCGCTCGGTCTGGATCGGGCTGCCCAGGATGTACTGGGTGGCCTGCGCCGACGCATTGAGCTTGACGATGCCCACCACGATGGAAATGCAGCACAGCAGCAGGATCAGCGCAAAGCCCACACCGAGGCGCTGGGTGATGGAAAGCTTGGATTGGAAGGTGGACATGGTGTGCGGACTCGGTGGGGGATATACGTGGGTTGTACGGGGGACGCGGGACATTGACAAGTAAAACGCTGCGACAGCCCAGTGATTTATATAAAAAGTGCCTCTAGCGCTTATTCCATCAGCGCAAGCAGCTACAAAACAAATAGCAAACTACCGGGCCTGCTCCAGCCGCTCCAGCGCGGTTTCAAAGTCGTACTGGGCCACCGCCGTCTCGATCTCGGCGTAGGTGCCGTGCAGCACCTGCTGGAGCAGGGTAGCGTGCTCTTGCAGCAGCTCGATGGATTCGGCATCGTCCTCGCGCAGCAGGTCCGCCAGGCGGGCGCAGATGGCATCCACCTGGGCGGTATCAAAGGACACGGCAGCCTCCACCACGGCCAGCGGTGCCGGTAGCTGCCGGTCGATGGCGGCCACCAGCGGGCCCAGCAGCGCAGCGGTGCGCTCGGCCTGGGCCTGGATGTCGGCCAGCGGCTCCTGCAGGTGGATGGCGCGCTCCAGCTGGGCGGCGCTGGCCTGCAGCAGGCTGGCACCGATGTTGCCCGCCACGCCCTTCAAGGTATGGGCGGTGCGCTCGGCGCTGGTGGGGTCGCCGTTGTCCAGGCTGTGCAGCAGGTCGGCCACGGCGCTGGCCTGCCCGGCGGCAAACTTGCGCAGCATGTCCTGGTACAGCGGCTGCTTGCCCATGATGCGGCGCAGGCCCTGGGCCACGTCCAGGCCGGGGATGCGGCGCAGGCCGTCCATGGCGGCATCGGTGTGCGGGGTCTTGGCGGCAGCGGCACGGACATCGGGGGCCGCATCGGCGCGCTGCACCAGGCCCAGGCCGCTGTGCGGTGCGATCCACTGGGCCAGGGCCCGCCACAGCATTTCGGGCTCGATGGGCTTGCTGACGAAGTCGTTCATGCCCGCGTCCAGGCAGCGCTGGCGGTCGGCAGCCATGGCGTTGGCGGTCATGGCGACGATGGGCAGGTCTGCATTGCGCCCGTCCTGGCGCAGCAGGCGGGTGGCCGTCACGCCGTCCATCACCGGCATTTGCATGTCCATCAACACCAGGTCGTAGCGCAGGCTGGCATCCCCATGGCCCTTAGCCACCATGTCCACGGCAATCTGGCCGTTGTCGGCAATCTCGACCACACAACCGGCTTCGAACAGCAGCTCGCAGGCCACCTGCTGGTTGAGTTCGTTGTCTTCCACCAGCAGAATGCGTGCGCCGCTGAGCGGCACCATCGCCTCCAGCGCCGTAGCCCCGGCATCGTGGCCGCCCGGCACCGCGCCGCCCCCCATCACCCGGCCCATGGCTCCCAGCATGGTGTTGAACAGCAGCGAGGCGTTGACGGGCTTGACCAGCAGGTCCTCGATGCCCGCCGCCTGCGCGCCCTGCACCACTTCTTCACGCCCATACGCGGTCACCAATATCGGCTTGGGGCTGGATGGCAGCCCCAGCGCGGTGATGGCGTGCGCGGTTTGCAGTCCGTCCATGCCCGGCATCTGCCAGTCCAGCATGGTGATGTCAAACGGGTAGCCGCCTTCGGCCGCTTCGCGCACTGCCGCCACGGCTTTGGTGCCGGAGTCCACCGAGGCGACGTCAAAGCCCATGCTGCGCAGCATGTCTACCAGCACCAGGGCGGCGTGGGCGTTGTCGTCGACC
>NZ_JBWMAV010000022.1:0-52226 GCF_056521425.1 Rhodoferax sp. LS1P39
CCTGGGGTCCCCATCTGTATGCGCCGAGGAGCGCAGTGGAATGCGGATCAGGGCTGGCGTTGTTTGAGCGCAGCGAGTTTAGCCAGACCCCGCATTCCACGAGCACCGCAGGTTCCCGTAGCGCCAGCGCAGGGCGCAGACAGTTGGGGCGCCTTTCTTTTGGTGACTTTTCTTTTGCGCAAAAGAAAAGTTACTGCGCCGCCGGGCGCATCACCCGGCCGACCATGCCCATAGACAAGGCACATCCATGACAAGCCTCCACGCCCAAAACGCCCTCCTCCCCACAGGCTGGGAAAAAAACGTCCTCCTCCAATGGAGCACAAGCGGTGACCTCACAGCAGTCACCCCCAACGCCACCCCCGGCAACGCCCCCCAAGCCGCAGGCCCCCTAACCCCAGGCCTCCCCAACCTCCACTCCCACGCCTTCCAGCGCGCCATGGCCGGACTCACCGAATTCCGGGGCGCCGCCCAAGACAGCTTCTGGAGCTGGCGCACGCTGATGTACCAATTCGCCGCCCGCCTCTCCCCCGAGCAGGTCGAGGCCATCGCCACCTGGCTCTACATCGAAATGCTGGAAGCGGGCTACACATCGGTATGCGAATTCCACTACCTGCACCACAGCGCCGACGGCACGCCTTACGCCGATGATGCCGAGCTGTCCAAAGCGCTTTTGCGCGCCGCCAAAACGGCAGGCATCGCCATCACCCTGCTGCCCGTGCTGTACCAAACCAGCGGCTTCGGCGGCACGCCGCCCACCAACGGCCAGCGCCGCTTTATCCGCTCCACCGACTCCATGCTGCGCCTGTTGGAAACGCTCAAACCTTTGTGCGATGCACAAGGCGCACGGCTGGGCCTGGCCCCGCATTCCCTGCGCGCCGTGCCGCCCCACAGCCTGCGCGAGGCCGTGGCCGGGCTGCACGCCATGGACGCATCCGCCCCGGTACACATCCACATAGCAGAGCAAACCGCCGAGGTCGATGCCTGCCTGGCCTGGAGTGGCCAGCGCCCAGTGGAGTGGCTGCTAGACCACGCGCCGGTCGATGCGCGCTGGTGCCTCATCCACGCCACCCACATGGTGGATGCCGAATACCAGCGCGCGGCGGCCAGCGGCGCGGTAGCGGGCATCTGCCCCAGCACCGAGGCGAATCTGGGCGACGGCCTGTTCGACATGCCGCGCTGGCGTGGTGCGGGCGGTGCCTGGGGCATCGGCTCCGACAGCCACGCCTGCGTCAACGCCGCCGAGGAGCTGATGCTGCTCGAATACGGCCAGCGCCTGCAGTTTCGCCAGCGCAACGTGCTCGCCAGTGCCGACCACAGCCAGGTCGCCACCGCCACCCTGCTGCAAACCGTGGCAGGCGGCGCGCAGGCCTCGGGCAGAACCGCAAACGGCCTGGCGGTAGGCCAGCGTGCCGACTTCTGTGTGCTCGACGCGCAGCACCTGGCCCTGGCCGGATTGAATGCCCCCGAGATGCTCTCGGCCCACGTCTTCGCCAGCCACCGCACCTCGGCGCTCGATGCCGTCTGGGTCGGCGGCCAGCAGCGCACCCACCAAGGCCGCCACCCGCTGCACGACGCAGCCGCCGCGGCCTTCATCCAAGCCCGCACCCAACTCACGCAAGGGTAACCATGCAAGCCTTCACATTCATCCCAGGCACCCAGCCGCTGCTGATCTCCATGCCCCACGTAGGCACCTACCTGCCGCCCGCGCTGGCCGCGCGGCTGACCCCCACCGCCCGGCAGGTGCACGACACCGACTGGCACCTGGAGCGCCTGTACGGCTTCGCCCAGGAGCTCGGCGCGTCGGTGCTCATCGCCACCCACTCCCGCTACGTGATCGACCTGAACCGCGACCCCAGCGGGGCCAGCCTCTACCCCGGCCAGAGCGTCACCGGCCTGTGCCCCGTAGACGATTTCGACAACCAGCCGCTGTACCAAGACCCCGCCGACGTGCCCACCACCGCCGAGATCGCCCTGCGCCGCGATACCCTGTGGCAGCCGTATCACCAACAACTGCAAGCCGAACTGGCCCGCATCCAAGCCGTCCACGGTAAAGCGGTTTTGTGGGACGCACACTCCATCCGCTCGGTGGTGCCGCGCTTTTTCGAAGGCAAACTGCCGGATTTGAATTTAGGCAGCGGCAACGGCACGAGTTGCGACCCCGCGATGTCTGCCGCGCTGCTGGCCATCGCCCAGAGCGCCCCCGGCTACACCGCCGTGCTCAATGGCCGCTTCCAGGGCGGCTACATCACCCGCCACTACGGCCAGCCCGCGCAGCACATCCACGCCATCCAGCTGGAAATGACCCAGAGCAGCTACATGCAGGAAACCATGCCCTTCGACTACCTGCCCGAGGTGGCCGCAGGCATCCAGCCCCATCTGCGGCGGATGGTGGAGGCGGCGCTGGAGTTTGGGGTAAACAGCCACTGAGCCACCACGGACGGTAGCCCAGTGGGGTCAGACCATCCATGCGCGCCGAAAAGCCTGTTTCAGAACGCCCCTCAACCGCATGCGTGTTCTGACCCCGCTGGGCGGTTAAGCGCCCCAAAAACGAGCACCGCGCAACAGGCATGGCGGGGCGGCACCGGGACGACGGATGTTCAGGATGTCAGGGAATACGGCGCGCTAAATCGCCAATCGGGGAGCGGAATACAAATGCACACCATCCAGCGCACCATTCAAACCGCCAGTTTAGGTCATACATCACAAAAACTTGTGAAAAATCGTATACAACTGGATGCATAATTTTGGGGCTCGATGACCCATGCCTTTGCAAACCGCCACCAGCGGTATGTAAAGGCTTTTTTCTAGGCACAAGGCTTATACGCCTTTGTCATCGGCGAATCCCTCAAAACACCAACCAGGAACATTTCCCGTGAAGTCTCTCTACCTCTCTGCAGCAGTTCTCATGCTCTCCGGCTGCGCATCCGTCATGAACGACACCACCAGCCCCGTCAAAATTGAAACCAAAACCGAGGCAGGCGAACTGGTCAAAGGCGCGGAGTGCACCCTCACCAATGACAAAGCATCCACCACCGTCAAATCCGGTGAAATCGCCAATGTTCGACGCTCCAACGCCGATCTCGACATCACATGCCTCCATCCTGCCAACCCAGATGCCGTCGCCAAAGCCACATCGCGCGTGAATGGCGGCATGTTTGGAAACATTCTTTTGGGTGGTGGCATTGGCATGATCGTCGACCACAACCGAGGCACGGCGTACTCCTACCCGGCCTGGATTCAATTGGTTTTCGGCAAAACACTGGCATTCGACCGGCGCGACGAAAAAGACGGCCAGCCCGTCCCTCCTGTGGCTGCGCCCGCAGTCACCGCGACCAAAGCCCCCTGATTTCCTAACCTGACAGCACCGTGCCGCAGTGGCTCTGCGGCAGCCCACCCAGGCAAATCGCGCCGCCCGTGGGCAGGTGAAAACCGCCGACTTGGATTCCAAATGCAAGCCTCACTCTCCCACCACCCTCTTTCCAAACGATTTCTTGCCTTGATGGCGGTGTACTTCTGCGCCAGCCTGGGCCATTTCAGCCACAACGCGACCTTCATCTGCACCTACCCGAATCTGCCCACCTGGCTGACAACCGCCCAGGTGTACGGCGCGTGGGCCGCCATCACAGCGGTGGGGGCAGCGGGTCTGGTGTTGTTGCGCCAGCGATTTTTTGCGCTGGGATTGGGCGCGGTGGCGGTGTACGCCGCACTCGGGTTTGACGGGCTGGGCCACTATGCACTGGCCCCCATCCAGTTCCACTCGCTGGGGGCGAACCTGAGCATCCTGTCCGAAGTCGCCGCTGCGGCGCTGCTCCTGCCCGCCACGCTGTGGGTGGCTCTACAACACCGCGCCCAAATCCATAACAAATAAGGCTCTGGCGCAGAGAGTACCTGCCCGAGGTGACCGCAAGCATCCAGCCGTATCTGCGAAAAATGGTGGAGGCGGCGCTTGGGCTTGGGGTAAACCACCGCTGAGCCACCACGGACGGTAGCCCAGTGGGGTTAGACCATCCATGCGCGCCGAAAAGTAGGTGACCAGCACGGCTCCCAACCGCATGCGTGTTCTGACCCCGCTGGGCGGTTAAACACCCAAAAGACGAGCACCACGCAACGGACATTGCGGGTCGCCATTGGGGTACCGGATGTTCAGAATGCATTGAAATATTGCACGCTAAACCGCCAATAGGGGTCTCCGACGGAGAAGCGCCACCTTGTATTGAATATGATCACACCGTCCACGGTGCATATTACGGAAGCCACTATGCCGATCCGAAAATACCAAAAATCCGACTTCTCAGAGATATTAAAAATATATGCGCTGACAAAGCTTGAAGAGCTTCGTTTTGAATCCAGAAACTTCAAGCTGGTGCCGCTGGATCGCGATACGATTCGGCTTCAAAAATTCGAAGAATGCGAAGTATTTGTATATGAAGAAGCCGCAATTTTGGGTTACTGCGCAGTTCACCACCATGAAATAAGAGCACTCTTTGTTTTACCTGCATTCCAGGGCAGAAGCATCGGCAAAAGCATGCTTGGGTTTCTCCTCTCCAGAATCCGAGGGACTGCCACATTAAGTTTGGCGGCCTCAAACACTCCCGCCAAGAAAATCTACGAAAGCTTTGGTTTTACCGTCAGCTCCGAATTCATGGCTGAATATGACGGAAAACCTGTTCTCGCGATTGAAATGCAGCGGGAGCAAAGTAACGAATAGGCTATCGATGGGCCGCTTTACCAACCATTACGGCAGTCGGGCGCGCTACATACGCAATTCCTCTCCACCGCACTGCTTGCAATACCCCACTTGGGTGCCAGCTAGAGCAGAGATATGGACACCCCCACCGCCACCTTCCTAGCCCTCCTGCTCCTCGCCACCATCTGCATCCTGGGCTGGTTCACCCCCCAATGGTGGGTGGCCCGACGCAGGCGCAAGATTCGGCAGCAGCCCTTCCCCGCCGCGTGGCGCACGATCTTGCGCTGCCGCGTGCCGCTGGTGCGGCGCATGCCTGCGGACCTGCAACTGCAGCTGAAACAGCAGATGCAGGTCTTCATTGCCGAGAAGGCGTTTCTGGGCTGTGCGGGCCTGGTGGTGACCGACGAAATGCGGGTGGTAATTGCCGCCCAGGCCTGCCTGCTGGTGCTGAACCGGCCCACCGGGCTGTACCCGCATCTGCGGCAAATCCTGGTCTACCCGGGGGCATTTGCGGTGCAGCGCACGCACACCGACGGCGTGGTGCAGCGCGAGGAGCGGCAGACGCTACTGGGCGAGTCCTGGGCACAGGGGCAGGTGGTTTTGTCGTGGCACGACGCGCTGGAGGGAGCTACCACGCCCGGCGATGGGCGCAACGTGGTGATCCACGAATTTGCCCACCAGCTGGACCAGGAAAAAGGCCATGCCAACGGTGCGCCGCACAGAAGCCGTAACGCCGATCCGGCCCGCTGGTCCCAGGTGTTCCACGCCGCCTACGCCAAACTGCGGCGCGAGGCCCACGTGGGCGAACCCGGCCTGCTGAACCACTACGGCGCGCAAGACCCGGCCGAGTTCTTCGCCGTGGTGTCCGAAGTGTTCTTCGAGCAACCAGTGGAATTGAAGGACTACGACCCAGCGCTGTACCAGGAGCTGAGCGGCTACTACCGGGTGGACCCGGCGGGTTGGTGACAACAGCTTTTAAACAAAATCAGCCCCTCACGCCCATTCCATCGGCGCAAGCAGCTCTCATTTAAATAGCACGCATCACTTCGCCGCTAAGGCCTCCCCGCTCCAGCCCCCACCCAGCACCTTGTACAGCGTGACCTCGTTGGCCAAGCGAGACAGCTGGGTGCCGATCAAACCCTGCTGCGCGGCATACAGACTGCGCTGGGTCACCATCACGTCGAGGTAGCTGTCTACGCCGCGCTGGTAGCGGGCGTTGGACAGTTGGAAGCTGTCCGCCGTGGCATCCACCAGGGCTTGCTGGGCGCTGAGTTGGTCGCCCAGGTTGCTGCGCTGGGCCAGGGCATCGGCGACTTCGCGGAAGGCGGTCTGGATGGCTTTTTCGTACTGGGCCACGTGGATGTCGCGGGTGACGGTGGCGATGTCCAGGTTGGCCTGGTTGGCACCCCCATCGAACAGCGGCAGAGTGATTTGCGGCACAAAACTCCAGGCCCCGGCACCGGCTTTGAACAGGCCGACCAGGTCGTTGCTGCTGCTGCCCGCCGACGCGGTGAGGCTGATGCGCGGGTAGAAGGCGGCGCGGGCCGCACCGATGTTGTAGCTGGCGGCTTGCAGCGTGTGCTCGGCCTGCAGGATGTCGGGGCGGCGCTGCAGCAGGTCGGACGGCAGGCCTGCAGGTAGGTCGGGCAGCGCGCTGACGCGGGTGGCCAGGCCGGTGGGGGCCAGGTTCGCAGGCACGGCGGTGCCCAGCAGCAGGGCCAAGGCGTTCTGGTCCAGCGCCACCTGGGCGGTGTAGCTGGCCACATCGACGCGGGCAGACTCCACGCTGGTTTGCTGCTGGCGCAGGGTCAAGGCCGAGTCGGTGCCCAGCTCGAACCGGCGCTGGGTGAGGCCATAGGTGTCGCTCTGGCTTTGCAGGGTTTGGCGGGCCAGGGCCAGGCGGGCCAGATCGGCCGACCAGGTGAGGTAGGCGCTGGCGACTTCGGCCACCAGGCTGATCTGGGTGCTGCGGCGGGCCTCGGCGGTGGCCAGGTACGACTCCAGGGCCTGGGCGTTCAGGCTGCGCACGCGGCCAAACAGGTCCAGCTCGTAGGCGCTGGTGCCGATGTTGGCGCTGTATTGGTGGCCCACCACGGCCTGGCCGGTACCCGACAGGCTGGCCGGGGTGCGGCTGGCGCTGCCACTGCCGCTGGCGTTCAGCGTGGGCCAGATCGCGGCATCCTGCACCCGGTACTGGGCGCGGGCCTGGGCAATATTGAGCACCGCTACGCGCAGGTCGCGGTTGTTGGCCAGGGCCAGGTCGATCAGGCCGCGCAGCTTGGCATCGGCAAAGAAGTCGCGCCAATCGATATCGGCGGCGGCCTGGCCGCTGGCCGAGGCGGTGGGGAATACCGCAGGCACGGGGGCGGCAGGGCGTTCGTAGGTGGGTGCTAGGCTGCTGCAGCCCGCCAAAACGGCGGCGAGTGCGAGGCTGGTCAATTTAAAAAATGGCATTTCAGTGACCTTCCAACAAAACAGGTGCGGCAGTGGGCTTGCGCTTGAACAAACGCATCACCACCACATAAAACAGCGGCACGAAAAAGATGGCCAACACGGTGCCCGACAGCATGCCGCCCACCACCGCCGTGCCCAGCGCGTTCTGCGCACCGGCCCCGGCACCCGAGCTGAGCACCAGCGGCAGCACACCCAGCACAAAGGCCAGCGAGGTCATCAGAATCGGGCGCAGGCGCATGCGGGCGGCGGTGAGCGCGGCCTGCACCTCGTCCATGCCCTGGGCCACCAGGTCCTTGGCAAACTCCACGATCAGAATCGCGTTCTTCGAGGCCAGGCCCACGGTGGTGAGCAGACCCACCTGGAAGTACACGTCGTTCATTTTGAAGCTCAGCATGGCGGCCAGCAGCGTGCCCAGCACACCCAGCGGCACCACCAGAATCACCGACAGCGGGATGGCCCAGCTCTCGTACAGCGCTGCCAGGCACAGGAACACCACCAGGATGGACACGGCATACAGCATGGTGCTTTGCCCGCTGGAGGCGCGCTCTTGCTTGGACAAGCCGGTCCACTCGTAGCCTATGCCCGCAGGCAGCTCGGCGGCGTGTTGTTCCACCAGGTCCATGGCCTCGCCGCTGGACAGCACGCCGGGCAGGCCCTGGCCCAGAATTTCGACCGAGGGCACGCTGTTGTAGCGCTCCAAACGGGGTGAGCCAGAGGTCCAGCTGGCAGTGGCAAACGCGCTGAACGGCACCATGGCTCCGCTGCTGTTGCGCACGAACCAGCGGTCGATGTCGCTGGGCAGCATGCGGAACTGCGCATCGGCCTGCAAGAAGACCTTTTTCACCCGGCCCTGGTCGATGAAGTCGTTCACATAGCTGCTACCCCAGGCGGCAGAAAAGGTGGCGTTGATGTCGGACATGCTCAGGCCCAAGGCCCCGGCTTTTTGCGCGTCGATTTCCAGCTTGAACTCGGCCGTGTCTTCCAGCCCGTTGGGGCGCACGCCGACCAGGCCTTTTTCTTGCGCCAACGCGCCCAGCAACTGGTTGCGCGCCTGCATCAGGGCCGCATGGCCCACGTTGCCACGGTCTTGCAGCATCAAATCGAAACCGGTGGCATTGCCCAGCTCGGACACGGCGGGCGGCACCACGGCAAACACCGAGCCGTCGCGGATGCTGGCAAACGCGGCCGAGGCTTTGGCGGCCACAGCGCTGACCTTTAGCGCGGCGGCGGTGCGCTCGTCCCAGGACTTAAGCTTGACGAAGGCCAGGCCCGCGTTTTGCCCGCTACCGGCAAAGCTGAAACCGGCCACCGAGAAGACGGATTCGACCGCGTCCTTCTGGTCTTGCAGAAAATGCTTTTCTACCGTGTCGATCACCTTCAGCGTGCGCTCTTGGGTGGCACCGGGCGGCAACTGGATCAGGGTGAACAGGCTGCCCTGGTCTTCGTCGGGCAAAAAGCTGGCCGGGATCTTGGTGAAGCTATAGCCCACAAAAGCCACCACCACCGCATAGCCCAGCATGTAGACCTTGCCACGCCCCAGCATGTGGCGCACCACGCCCTGGTAGCGGTGGCTGCCGCGGTCAAACACGCGGTTGAACCAGCCAAAAAAGCCGGTGTTGGTCAACGCATGGCCCTTGGCCACGGGCTTGAGCAGGGTGGCGCACAAGGCGGGCGTGAGGATCATCGCCACCAGCACCGACAGCGTCATGGCCGCCACGATGGTGACGGTGAACTGGCGGTAGATCACGCCGGTAGAGCCGCCAAAAAACGCCATCGGCACAAACACCGCCGCCAGCACCAGGGCCACGCCCACCAGCGCGCCGGTGATCTGGCCCATGGATTTGCGCGTGGCCTCCAGCGGCGTGGAGCCGTCTTCAGTCATCACCCGCTCCACGTTTTCCACCACCACAATCGCATCGTCCACCAGCAGGCCGATAGCCAGCACCATGGCCAGCATGGTCAGGGTGTTGATGGAATAACCAAACGCCGACAGCACGCCAAAGGTGCCCAGCAGCACCACCGGCACCGCAATCGTGGGGATCAGCGTGGCGCGGAAATTCTGCAAAAACAAATACATCACAAAAAACACCAGCACCACGGCCTCAATCAGCGTCTTCACCACTTCTTCGATGGAGATGCGCACAAACGGTGTGGTGTCGTAGGGCTTGTAGGCCTTCATGCCGGTGGGGAAGAACTTGCCCAGCTCGTCCAGCTTGGCATCCACGCCGCGCACGGTGTCGAGCGCATTCGCGCCGGTGGCCAGCTTGATGGCCAGACCGGTGGCGGGCTTGCCGTTGAAGTGGGCCACGCTGCCGTAGTTTTCGCTGCCCAGCTCGATGCGGGCCACGTCGCGCAGGCGCACGTTGGAGCCGTCGGTCTGGGTGCGCAGGATGATGTTTTCAAACTCTTCGGCGGTTTGCAGCCGGGTTTGCGAGGTGATGGTGGCGTTGAGCTGCTGCCCGGCCGCCGATGGCAGTCCCCCCAGCTGGCCCGCCGACACCTGGGCGTTTTGCGCGCTGATGGCGGTACTCACATCAGTGGGGGTGAGCTTGAAGTTATTCAGCTTGCTCGGGTCCAGCCAGACGCGCATGGCGTACTGCGCACCAAACAGCGTGGTGTCGCCCACGCCCTGCACGCGGCTGATCTGGTCTTGCACGTTGGCGGCCACATAGTCGGCCAGGTCCGCACCGTCCATCTTGCCGTCTTCCGACACAAAGGCGATCACGCTCAAAAAGCTGGCGGACGACTTGGTGACCTGCACGCCCTGCTGCTGCACCTCTTGCGGCAGCAGCGGCGTGGCCAGGGCCAGCTTGTTTTGCACCTGCACCTGGGCAGTGTCGGGGTTGGTGCCGTTCTCGAACGTCAACGTGATGTTCACGCTGCCAGACGCATCGCTGGTAGACGAGATGTAGTCCAGGCCGTCCAGGCCCTTCATTTTTTGCTCAATGATCTGGGTGACGGTGTCCTCCAGCGTCTTGGCGGATGCGCCGGGGTAGCTGGCGCTGATGCCCACCGACGGTGGGGCAATGGTGGGGTACTGCGCGATGGGCAGGCTGGTGATCGACAAGATGCCGGCCAGCATCACGATGATGGCCAGTACCCAGGCGAAGATCGGGCGGTCGATGAAAAAACGGGCCATGGATAGTCTCCGGAATTAGTTCTTGGCCACAGCCGCACTGGCCGCAGCAGCAGGCTTGGCCGCCAGGGGTTGGGCATCTACCGCCGCGCCGGGCCGGGCTTTGTCCTGGCCTTCGACCACCAGCTTGTCGCCCGCCTGCAGGCCGCTGGTCACCAGCCACTGGTCGCCAATGGCGCGTTCGGTCACCAGCGTGCGCTGCTCCAGCTTGCCGTCGGCGGCCACCACAAAGGCCACGGGCTTGCCGGTGCTGTCGCGGCTCACGGCGGGCTGTGGCACCAGCAGGGCCTGCTCGGCCACAGCCTGGGCCAGCACGGCGCGCACATACATGCCGGGCAGCAGCTCGGCATGGGGGTTGGGAAACTCGGCGCGCAGGGTGACGGCACCGGTGCTCTGGTCCACCGTCACGTCGGTGAACTTGAGCTTGCCGTCCAGCGGATAGGTGCTGCCGTCTTCCAGCCGCAGCGTGACCTTGGCCGTGCCGCTGCCCAGCGTGCCCTGGGCCAGCGCGCGCTTCAACGCCAGCAGGGCGCTGCTGGACTGGGTGATGTCCACGTAGATGGGGTTGAGCTTTTGCACCGTGGCCAGCGCGGTGGTCTGGTTGGCCGTCACCAGCGCCCCCACCGTCACCGCGGACTTGCCGATGCGCCCGCTGATGGGCGCGTTGACGCGGGTGTAGTCCAGGTTGATCTTGGCGGTTTGCAACGCCGCCTTGGCCGAAGCCACATCGGCCTCGCCCTGCAGCTGCGTGGCGGCGGCGTTGTCGGCCTCTTGCTGGCTCACCGCCTTGATGGCCACCAGTTCCTTGTAGCGGCTGGCCTGCAGCTGGGTAGACACCAGCGTGGCCTGTGCCTTGGCCAGCGCGGCCTGGGCGCTGTCAACGGCAGCGCGGTAGCTGGCCGGGTCTACCTGGTACAGCAGCGTACCGGCCTTTACCTCGCTGCCCTCTACAAACTTGCGCGTCTGCACCAGGCCCGTGATCTGGGGCCGCACATCGGCCACTTCCACCGGCGCGGTGCGCCCGGGCAGCTCGCTGGTCAGCGCCACGCGCTGGGGTTGCACCACGATGTAGCTGACCTGCGGAGCCGCCGGGGCTGCCGCCGGTGCGGAGGTGGAGGCTGCCTGGCCGCAGGCGGCCAATGCCAGCACCACGGCCAAAGCCGACACTGCCATCCAGGATGCCGTGGGCCGGTACGAAAAATAAGGGATGTGCATGGAAAAACTCCTGGGGAACAAGGCATCTGCCGATGGCTTGCGATAGGTCAAAACACCGTTCATAACTGTACTGTACGGTTCATTTTAAATTTGACAATTGCCGCCTGTCAAGCAAAAATGTACAGATGAGTACACTTAAAAGAAGCACCCCATGAAAGTCCGCACCGATGCCAAGCGCGACGCGATCCTGCAGATTGCCGCCGAGGTGTTCCGCGAAATGGGCTACGAGCGCGCCTCGATGGCGGCCATTTCGGCCCGCGTGGGCGGCTCCAAGGCCACGCTGTACGGCTACTTTCCGTCCAAGGAAGCCATCTTCCTGACGCTGGCGCGCCAGTTCGGGGCCGAGCACATCGACCCGGCGCTGGAGGAGCTGGTCACCTCGCAAGACGACGACCTGCCCCGCCTGCTGCAGCGCTTTGGCGAGCGCCTGCTGGTGTTTCTGGCCTCTACCACGGCCATGTCGTCCTACCGCCTGGTGCTGGCCGAAGCCGGGCATTCCGAGGTGGGGCGCTTGTTTTTTGAGGCGGGCCAGCAGCAGGGCGAGCAGGCCGTGGCCGCGTATTTCCAGTCGGCCATGGACCGGGGCCTGCTGCGCCAGGCCGACCCACTGGTGGCGGCACGGCACTTTGGCGCGCTGATGCACTCCGAGATCGACCACCGCTACTTCTACCGCGAGAGCCCCGAACTCAGCCCAGAGCAGATCACCGGCATGGCCGAGCGGGCGGTGCAGGTGTTCATGGGCGGGTACCGACCCTGATTTTCTTATGCGTTTTAGGCCGCTAGCGCTTATTGAATAGGCGCAAGCAGCTATCTAAAAAATAGCATGGTCAAGCTTGCGGCGCTCCTCTACACTTCGGCCATTGCCTGCCACAAAGTGCCCACGATGAACACCGCAACCCACGCCGCCGCGCCCCCCGTGGTCGAACACTTCCGCCAGGTCTTGCTCTGGCCGCTGCGGCTGATGCCGGTGCGCGGCAGCGAGGGCACGCACGCCAAGCCCTGGCAGGTGCTGGCCGATATGGCCGATGGGGGCGAGGCCTCCCCCTGGCGCGAGGTGGTGGACGAGTTCACCGGCGACAGCAGCCGCTTCCACGAGCGGCATTACAACGAATTTGTGTCGTTTTTGCCCTATGTGCAGCGCTTTTTGTACGGCGAGGGCCTACCCAGGCATGGCGCTTCGAACGCGGCCCAGGGCTCGCCGATGCGCGTCTTCCGCCGCCACGACATTGCCGCCGTGCGGGTGGTGCCGCGCCCGGGCGACGCGCCCATTACGCTGGAGACGGTACACGTAGACCTGTACTTCTTTCTCGACGTGGACCTGGTGCTACTGAACGTGGAGGTCACCGCCAACCACCTGCCGCTGGAGACGGCGCAGGAACTGATGTACCGCTTTGGCCGCGCTTACCCCGCGGGCTGGGACGCACGCGGCCAGGCCCTGCACTGCCTGGCCCAGGCCGAATGGCTGGACGCGCAAGGCCAGGTGCTGGCCGCGTCCGATGCCAACCAGCGCGATGCCTTTCTGGCCCACGTCAGCACCCGGCGCGCGCCGCGCATCTCGGCCCACTGGGATTTCATGATGCGCCCGCTGGTGGCCGACCACTCGGACCACCCCGGCCCGCTGCGCTTTCGCCAGATCGAGTACTACCGCATGCCGCAAATGGCCTACCTGGCCATGGACCGGCCCCGCGACCTGAGCCGCAGTGACTTTGTGCGCCTGGGCCTGGTCACCGGCTCGGGTGCGCGCGACCCCGCAGGCGGCTGCGCCCTGCCCTACGGCGACCAGCACCTGGCCGACTTCGAGGCCAAATACTGCTACGACCGTTTCTGGACCGAAGGTGGTGCCGCCCCCAACACCCGCTACCTGTGCAACGGCCACGCCATGGTGGTGGTGGGCGATGCCAGCAGCCAGTTCTACGGCTGCCGCGACCGGGGCGTGCTGGCGCAGTTCCGGCACCAGCATTTTTTGGTGTTTCTGATCGCCCACTTCCAGAAGGCCGCGCTGCTGATGTATTCAGACCGGCTGGCCGAGACGCTGAAGAACCTGGATATCTCCGACCCGGCCAGCGTGCGCCAGTTCAAGCGCTCCATCCGCAGCGGCTTTGCCAGCTTTTTGCGCTTTACCCACCGCTACTGGTTCCACGAGGTGTCGGAGCAGGCGCAGGTGCGGGCCCTGTTCCACATGTGCTCGCACCACCTGGAGGTAGACCCGCTGTACGCCGAGGTGAAAGAGCGCATCGCCGAGATGAACCAGTACCTGGAGGCCGACAGCCTGCGCCGCCAGGCCAATACCGTGGTGCGCCTCACGGTGGTGACCATCTTCGGCCTGATCGGCACCGTGACCACCGGCTTTTTGGGCATGAACCTGCTGGCCGAGGCCGAGGCCCCGCTGGAGCGGCGGCTGCTGATCTTTGCCGTCGTCTTTGTGCTGACCACGGCGCTGACGGTCTACACCATGGTCAAGTCCAAGCGCCTGTCGGACTTTCTGGACGTGCTGTCCGACGAGCGCACCTCGCTGTGGCAAAAGTGCAAGGCCCTGGCTGGCGTGTGGACGCGCCAGGATGACTAAAACCCGTTAACCCAAACTCTGGGCCTGCAGCACCCGCGCAAACAACTCGTTGCGAAAGTGGATACCCAGCCGCGCAAAGGCCCGCTGGCGGTAGGTTTTGACCGTGGGCAGGCCCAGGCCGAGCGGGCAGGCAATGCCGTCCAGCGTCAGCCCTTGCAGGATACCGGCGCACACCTCGCACTCGCGCAATGTCAGCCCCGGATGCAGACGCTGCACCTGCTGCACCTGGGCGGCAAAGCCCGCATCCCGCGCGGGCGCGGGTGCAGCGTCTGGCAGAAGCGGTTGCCGCAGCAACAGATGCTTATGGGCCAGCGCCAGCAAGGCCGGGGCGAGTTGGGTGAAGTCGGCAATCTGCGCGTCGCTGAAAGGCCGCTGGTGCTGGTGGCGGTAGAAGTTGATGGCAAACAGCGCGCCATCCCCCTGCGGCTCCACCACCGACACCCGCTCGGCCATGCCATGCGCCTCGTACACCTTGGCGCGGTGCTCGGGCGGCACCTCCTGGGCGGTAATGTGGCTGACCTGGTGGCCAGGTAGGGCCGAAGGCTGGCAGAGGGTGTTGTCGCCGACATACGGGCCCGACAGGTAGGCGCGCCAGCAGTCGCGGGTGGTGTCGGGCACGCCGTGGCTGGCCGACATGTAGATCACCGGTGGGCACAGCGGCCCGGTGCGGTACACCGCGCACGAGGCGGCGGGCAGCAGCGGGTACAGGCTGTCCAAAAGCGCCTGCTCAAAATGGTTTTCGCCCAGGCGCGGCACCGCCTGGGTCAGCACACTCAGCAGCTCGCCGGGGGTGGCGGCGTTGGCAGCCCACTGTCGCATTCTTCGGTCTTTCAGGGTTAACACGTCGTCTTCTGGGATGACAGCATACGGGCAGGCCGGGGCCTACGCTATGCAGCATTACACCTAGTCCGGAGACAACCCCATGCGCATCCCTTCCCGCCGCAGCGTGCTCGCCACCCTGCTCACCGCCCTGGCCTGCACCGCCGCCAGCGCCCAGACCAGCTATCCCCAAAGACCGGTGCGCCTGGTGGTCGGCTTTGCGGCGGGCACCGGGCCCGACATCGTGGCCCGCCTGGTCAGCCAGAAGCTGGCCGAGGGCTGGGGCGTGGGCGTGGTGGTCGACAACAAACCCGGTGCCGGGGGCCTGATCGCCGCCACCGAAGTGGCCCGCGCCGCGCCCGACGGCTACGCCCTGCTGCTGGGCGAAACCGGCCAGCTGGCCATAGCGCCCAGCAGCTACACCAAGCTGCCCTACGACGTGCAGCGCGACTTTGCCCCGGTCAGCCAGGTGGCCAGCGTGGACTTTGCCTTTCTGGTGAATCCGCAAAAGGTAGCGGCCCGCAACGTGAAAGAGTTTGTGGAAGCAGCCAAGACGCAAAAAGGCCTGTTCATGGCCACCTTTGGTGCGGGTACACCGGGGCATTTCGGGGTCTTCATGCTGGGCGACGCGCTGAAGCTCCAGCCCGAGCCGGTGCACTACAAATCCACCGGTGACGCACTCACCGGCCTGTTTGGCGGCGACGTGCAAGGCGTGTTTGCCAGCATCGGCCTGGCCGCACCCAACGTCAAGGCGGGCAAGCTGCTGGCCCTGGCCACCACCGGTGCCGTGCGCACCACCGGCCTGCCCGACGTGCCCACCTTCAAGGAACAGGGCTACCCCGAGCTGGAGTTCAACTCCTGGTTTGGCGTAGTAGCCCCGGCCAAAACGCCCGCCGACGTGCTGGCCAAGCTGAACGCCGACATCGTCCGCGCCGTGCAGTCTGCGGATGGCAAAAGCAAGCTGGAAGCCGCCGGTTTCCGCGCCACCGGCACCAGCCGCGAGGACTTCACCCGCAGCATCGCCGCCGACACCGCCAAGTGGGGCAAGGCCGTGGCGGCCACCGGCTTCAAGGCCGACTGAGTACCCAAAGAACACCTTAGGAGACACCATGCGCACGTACCTACCTCGCAAGCAGCCCGTCTTGCTCGCCAGCCTCATGGCCACCCTGGTCACCGCCTGCGGCGGCAGCGATGGCAGCCCCGTCGCCGCGCCGCTGGATGCCACGGCCTCGGCGGCGGCATGCAGCAAGCTGGCCGCCCAGTCCGGCTTGTCGGCCACCACCATCACCGGCCAGTACACGCCCGCAGGCACCAAGCGCCCCGGCACGGCCACCACCGGCGACTTCTTGCCCGGCCACTGCACGCTGGTGGGCAGCATCAACCCGCGCGTGGGCGTGGACGGTAAAAACTACGCCATCGGCTTCCAGCTCAGCCTGCCCGACAACTGGAATGGCCGCTTTCTGTACCTGGGCGGTGGCGGCAACGACGGCACGCTGCGCGACACCAGCCTGAGCTCCAGCATCTCCATCGGCACGCCGTCGCCGCTGGGCCAGGGCTATGCCGTGGTGTCCACCGACGGCGGCCATACCGGCACCAGCGCACTGTTTGGCCTGGACCCGCAGGCCCGCATCGACCACGCCTACAACGCCCACGACAAAACCGCCGTCAGCGCCAAGGAGCTGATCCGCCAGCGCTATGGCCGCCAACCCGACAAGTCGTACTTCTCGGGCTGCTCGGGCGGGGGCCGCCAGGGCATGGTGTTCTCGCAGCGCTTCCCCGACTACTTTGACGGCATCACCGCCGGGGCCCCGGCCATGCGCGTCTCCAGCGGGGCCACGGTGGCAGCCATGTGGAACAACCGCAAGCTGACCGACATCGCCCCGCTGGACGGCACGGGCCAGCCCATCCTGTCGCAGGCCTTCAGCAACGCCGACCTGACGCTCACCGCCCAGGCCATTACCACCGCCTGCGATGCCGCCGACGGCGTGGCCGATGGCATGGTCAACAAGGTACAGGCCTGCACTTTCGACCCCGCCGTGCTGCAGTGCGCCGGGGCCAAAACCTCCAGCTGCCTGAGCAGCGCCCAGGTGGGTGCCTTGAAAGACGTGTTTGGCGGCCCTAAAAACACCGCGGGCGTGGCCCTGTACGCGGGCCAGCCCTGGGACCCCGGCCTGGCCGCCCCCGGCTGGCGCGCCTGGACGCTGGGCAGCTCCACCACCGCCATTCCCGATTCGCGCTACAACACCCTGATGCGCGATGCGCTGGTGCACGAGTTCTTCACCCCGCCAGACCCGACGTTCAGCGCTTTGAGCTTCAATTTCGACACCGACCCGGCCCGCATGGCCTGGTTCTCGGCCATCTACGACACCTATGCCGATGCCACACTGAGCGCCTACAAGAAGCACGGCGGCAAGCTGCTGCTGATCCACGGCATGTCGGACCCTATCTTCTCGGCCACCGACACGCTGGACTACTACGCACGCCTGAGCGCCAACAACGGCGGCCTGGCAGCCACCCAGAGCTTTGCCCGGACCTTCCTGGTGCCCGGCATGAACCACTGCTCGGGCGGCCCGGCCACCGACAGCTACGACTCGCTGCAAACCATGGTGGACTGGGTGGAAAAAGGCATTGCCCCCGAGACCATCCCCGCCGTGGCCACCGCCAGCAACAGCTACTACCCGAACCGCAGCCGCCCGCTGTGCGCCTACCCGCAATACGCCCAGTACAAGGGCACGGGCAACATCGAAGAGGCCGCCAACTTCCGCTGCGTGGCCCCATGAACCACGGTGCGCTCATCCCCCCCACGCTGGCCTTCTTTGCCGACCTGTCGGTAGAAGTGGCCACCCCGCAGGAGGTGGGGGCCACCGCTTACGGCCAGCGCCGCCTGATCCCCATCCTGGGCGGCAGCGCCCGGGGCGATGGCTGGACGGCGCGGGTGCTGCCCGGCGGGGCCGACGCGCAGCTGGTGGTCAACGCCACGCTCACTGAGCTGGACGCGCGCTACTGCCTGGAAACCGATGGCGGCGACCTGGTTTACGTACACAACCGCGCCATCCGCACCGGCCCGCCCGAGTTGATGGCCCGGCTGGTGCGCGGCGAGCCGGTAGACCCGGCGCAGATCTACTTCCGCTGCCTGCCGCACTTCGAAACCGCCGCCCCGGCCCTGCAGTGGATCAACGAACGGCTATTTGTAGGCAGTGGCGCACGCTACCCGCAGACGGTGGAGATGCGGTTTTTCACGCTGGGTTGAAGCCGGGGCGGGGCGGCAGTGGATATCGGCATCATTTTGGCCTCTGGCGCTTATTCAATCAGCACTAGAAGCTATAAATAAAATAGCAAACGAATCATTACTCCACCACCGCAAGTTCATCGCACAATAGGCCCCGCAGCATCCACGGAGGCCCCATGCACACGCCGCACCCGATCCAGCTTTTCGACCCCGCCACCCACACCTACACCTATGTGCTGGTTGATCCGGGCACCCGCACCGCCGCCATCATCGACCCGGTGGACACCTTGCTGGAGCGCGATCTGGCGCTGCTGCAGACCCAGGGCCTGTCGCTGCTGTGGACGCTGGAAACCCATGCCCACGCCGACCACATCACCAGCGCGGGCCTGCTGGCCGAGCACGCCGGGGCCCAGACGGCGGTGCCCGCAGGCTGCGGCATCCAGGGTGCGGCGGTGCAGTTGCAGCACGGCGATCTGCTGCACTTTGGCGGCGAGACCCTGCAGGCCCTGCACACGCCCGGCCACACCGCGGGCAGCATGTGCTTTGTGTGGCGCGACCATGTCTTCACCGGCGACACCCTGCTCATCGGCGGCTGTGGCCGCACCGATTTCCAGTCCGGCAGCGCCGAGGCGCTGTACCACAGCATCACAAAAATTCTGTTTGCCCTGCCCGACACCACGCGGGTCTGGCCGGGGCATGATTACCACGGCAAAACCCAGTCCAGCATCGGGGCCGAGAAGTCGCACAATCCGCGCATCGCCCACAAAACCCTACCGGAATTCATCGCCACCATGGACGCACTGAACCTGCCCCGCCCGCAACGCATGGACGAAGCCGTGCCTGCCAATCTGGCCTCGGGCCTGTCCCCTATCCACCCCGCCGAAGGCTATGCCGGGGACGTATCGCCCCAGTTGGCCTGCCAATGGTGGCAGGCGGGCGAGGCGGTGCTGGTCGATGTGCGCACCGATGCCGAACGCGCCTGGGTCGGCGAGGTGCCGGGGGCCGTGCCCTTGGCCTGGAAGCAATGGCCCGGCATGGCCCTGAACCCCGATTTCGACAGCGGCCTGCAGGCCGCGCTGGCAGGCGGAAAAAAAGCCGTGCTGCTGTGCCGCAGCGGTGTGCGCTCCGTGGCTGCCGCCAAGCGCGCCACCGAGCTGGGGCTGCAGGCCTACAACATCCTCGAAGGCTTCGAAGGCGACCCCGACGCAGAAGCCCACCGGGGCCGCAAAGGCGGCTGGCGCTTCCACAACCTGCCGTGGCGTCAGGGGTAACCACACAGGTGCCCCTGTATGGGCGCATAGATAATGCGGTGAAAAATACCGGAGACGCAGGATGAGTTTTCTCGCCATCGACATTGGCAACACCCGTCTCAAGTGGTCGCTATACGACACACCCCGCCCGGGGGCCACGCTGCTGGCCCACGGTGCCGAGTTTCTGGAAAACATCGACAAGCTGGCCGACGGCCCCTGGGCCAACTTGGCCGCGCCCAGTTCCATACTGGGCTGCATCGTGGCCGGGGATGCCATCAAACGCCGTGTGCTGGAGCAACTGGAGCTGTGGGACGTGCACCCCCAGTGGGTGGTGTCCAGCGCCGCCGAGGCCGGTTTGACCAACGGCTACGACCACCCCACCCGCCTGGGTGCCGACCGCTGGGTCGCCATGGTGGGCGCGCGCCACCGCATGCTGGCCCAGGGCCCCGAGCGGCCCATGGTGGTGGTGATGGTGGGCACGGCGGTGACGGTGGAGGCGGTGGACACCTATGGGCGCTTCCTGGGCGGGCTGATCCTGCCCGGCCACGGCATCATGCTGCGGGCGCTGGAGTCCGGCACCGCAGGCCTGCACGTGCCCACCGGCGAGGTGCGCGTGTTTCCCACCAACACCAGCGACGCGCTGACCAGCGGCGGCACCTACGCCATCGCCGGGGCCGTGGAGCGCATGGTGCAGCACGTGCGCCAGCACTGCAAAGCCGAACCCGCCTGCTACATGACCGGCGGCGCAGGCTGGAAGATGGCCCCCAGCATGTCGGTGCCGTGCGAGCTGGTGGACAACCTGATTTTTGACGGCTTGCTGGCCATGGCGGCAGGCCGGTTCGTAAATTAGCTTTTCAAGCTTTTTAGGCCTCTAGCGCTTACTCCATCGGCGCAAGCAGCTCTTAATTCAATAGCAATCGCTTAAAGCGGCTTAAGCCAAGCCTCGGCTAACCGCACCCAGTAGGTGGCGCCCAGCGGGATCAGGTCGTCATTGAAGTCGTAGCTGGGGTTGTGCAGCGTGCAGGGGCCTGCGCCGTGTCCCAGGGCGCGGTGGTCGCCGTCGCCGTTGGCAATGAAGCAGTAGGCCCCGGGCTTGGCCAGCAGCATGTAGGCAAAGTCTTCCGCGCCCATGGTGGGCTCCTGGGTGATCACGTTGGCAGGGCCGACGATATCGGCCATCACCTGGCGGGCGAACGCGGCCTCGGCGGCGTGGTTGATGGTGGGCGGGTAGTTGCGGGCAAATTCAAAGTCACAGCGGGCCCCGAAGGCTTCGCACAGGCTGTCGGCAATCTGGCGCATGCGGGCTTCGATCAGGTCCAGCACCTCCAGCGTGAAGGTGCGCACCGTGCCCTGCAGCTCCACGCTGTCGGGCACGATGTTGGTGGCCGAGCCGCCGTGCACCATGGTGACCGACACCACACCGGCATCAATGGGCTTTTTGTTGCGGCTGATGATGGTCTGGAAGGCCAGCACCATCTGGGCGGCGATGGGCACGGGGTCGATGCCCATATTGGGCATGGCGGCGTGGCTGCCCTTGCCGTGGATGGTGATCTTGAATTCGCTGCTGGAGGCCATCACCGGGCCGGGGCTGAGGGCAAACTGGCCCACCGCCATGCCCGGCCAGTTGTGCATGCCAAACACCGCGTCCATGGGGAAGCGGGTGAACAGGCCTTCCTGCACCATCTCACGGGCCCCGCCGCCGCCCTCTTCGGCAGGCTGGAAGATCAGGTAGACCGTGCCGTCGAAGTCGCGGTGTTCGGCCAGGTACTGCGCTGCCGCCAGCAGCATGGCGGTGTGGCCGTCGTGCCCGCAGGCGTGCATCTTGCCGGGGTGCTGGCTGGCGTGGGCGAAGGTGTTGAACTCTTGCAGCGGCAGCGCATCCATGTCGGCGCGCAGGCCGATGGCACGCGGGGAGTTGCCGTTTTGCAAAATGCCCACCACGCCGGTGCCCGCCAGGCCGCGGTGGATGGGAATGCCCCATTCGGTGAGCTGGCGCGCCACCAGGTCGGCGGTCAGCACCTCCTGGAAGCTCAGCTCGGGGTGGGCGTGTAGCTCGCGGCGCAGCGCGGCAATGCCGGGGGCTTGCTCCAGCAATTGGTCGATCACGGGCATGGCGCGGCTCCTGGATTTATCATCCGACCATTCTGTCAGAAGGCCCCCATCGGATGAATAACCCCACCCACACAGTACGTGGTGCCTGCCCGCACGACTGCCCCGACACCTGTTCGCTGCTGACCACGGTGCAAGACGGCATCGCCATCAAGGTGCAGGGCAATCCGGCCCACCCGCACACCGACGGCGTGCTGTGCACCAAGGTCTCGCGCTACACCGAGCGCACCTACCACCCGGAACGCATCCTGCAGCCGCTCAAGCGCAGCGGCCCCAAGGGCTCGGGCCAGTACACGCCCGTGGGCTGGGACGTGGCGCTGGGCGACATTGCCGCACAGCTAGGCAGCATTGCCGCCCGCAACCCAGAGGCCATCCTGCCGTACAGCTATGCGGGCACCATGGGGCTGGTACAGGGCGAAAGTATCGCCGCACGCTTTTTCCACACATTGGGCGCGTCGCTGCTGGACCGCACGATCTGCGCGTCGGCAGGCGCCGAAGGCCTGATCCACACGCTGGGCGGCAAAGTGGGCATGCAGGTACAGTTTTTTGCCGAGTCGAAATTGATTCTGATCTGGGGCAGCAACTCGATCGGCAGCAATCTGCATTTCTGGCGCTACGTGCAGCAGGCCAAACGCGACGGCGCACGGCTGGTGTGCATCGACCCGCGCAAGAGCGAAACCGCCGAAAAGTGCCACGAACACATCGCCCTGCGCCCCGGTACCGACGCCGCGCTGGCGTTTGCGCTGATGCATCAGCTCATCACCCACGACTGGCTGGACCACGCCTACCTGGCCGAGCACACCGTGGGCTGGCCCGCGCTGCGCAAACGCGCCCTGCAGTGGCCGCCCGAGCGCGCCGCCGAAGTGTGTGGCGTGCCGGTGGAGCAGATCACCGCGCTGGCGCGCGACTACGGCCAATGCTTTGTGAACGGCCAACCCGCCGCCATCCGCCTGAACTACGGCATGCAGCGCACCCGCGGCGGCGGCAATGCCACCCGCGCCGTGGTCAGCCTGCCCGCGCTGATAGGCGCATGGAGGCACCGCGCAGGCGGCGTGCTGATGAGCAGCTCGGGCCAGTTTCCGGTGCAGCGCGCGGCCTTGCAGCGGCCCGATTTGCTGGCCGGACGCAGGCCCCGCACCATCAACATGAGCACCATTGGCGATGCCTTGCTGGACTCCGCAGCACCGATCGAGGCGCTGGTGGTCTACAACAGCAACCCGGTCGCCGTGGCCCCTGATTCGGGCAAAGTGGTGCAGGGCTTTGCCCGTGAGGACCTGTTCACCGTGGTACTGGAGCATTTCCAGACCGATACCGCCGACTATGCCGACTACATCCTGCCCGCCACCACGCAGCTGGAGCACTGGGACGTGCACAGCGGCTACGGCCACACCGATGCCCTGCTGAACCGCCCTGCGATTGCGCCATTGGGCCAGTCCAAAACCAATACCCAGATCTTCCGGGAGCTGGCCGCCCACATGGGTTTGACCGACCCGTGCCTGGGCGAGAGCGACGAGGCGCTGTGCAGCACCGCGTATGGCGACCAGGTGGACTTTGCCGTATTGCTGGAGCACGGCTTTGCGACGATTCCGCTGCCCGACGCGCCGTTTGCCCACGGGCAGTTTCCCACCCCATCGGGCAAGTGCGAGTTTTTCAGCGAGATATTGGCGGCACAGGGCCTGGATGGCTTGCCGGAATATCTGCCCAACTACGAGGCGGCAGGGACATCCACAGAGTTTCCGCTGGCGATGATTTCACCGCCCGCGCGCAATTTCTTGAACTCCAGCTTTGTCAACGTCACCAGCCTGCGCCAGATCGAAGGCGAGCCGCTGCTGGAAATCCACGCCGACGATGCCCTGCCACGGGGCATCACCAGCGGTGCTGTGGTGCGTGTCTTCAACCAGCGCGGCACGTACCGCTGCAAGGCCAAGGTATCAGCCCGGGCCCGGGTGGGCGTGGTGAATGGGTTGGGGGTGTGGTGGCGCAAACTGGGGCTGGATGGCAGCAATGTGAACCAGCTCACCAGCCAGCAATTGACCGACCTGGGCCGGGCCCCCACCTTTTACGACTGCCGGGTGGAGGTGGCGCTGGACGCGCCCCCGGCTACGGATATCGATTAGGCCGAATTTAAGCCGAACTGGCCGACTTCTCGCTCTTGGTCTTCGCCGCTACGGGCGGTGCGCCCACCACTTGCCAGATGGTTTTAAACCCGGTATCGGGGATCTGCAAAGGTTTGGTACGCGCTGCTTCAGGAGGGGTGGCGACAACCGCGGGAGCTTTCTTAGCCATGGGCACTTTCAAATTTTTGGAGGGCCGATTGTCGCAGCCCTACCGCGTAAACCCGTACAGGATGCAGACACTTACGCGTCACAGAGACTTTGGCGTTGCTGCCAAGCTACAAACCTCGGTTGGTGGCGCAAGGCTCCAAACTTAAAGCACTTTCGTTTTCGATGAAAATACAGCCTGTTCGCGCACTCTTTGCGCCTGTTCCCTACCGCAGACCCCCATTACCGTGACCACTCCCCCCGCACCGAAAGCCCGCCCCTCCCAAGCACGCAAGCCCAGACCGCAGCGTGCCTCTCCAGGCCGCGAAGTGCACCCCTTGCTGCACACGCTGTACGACCTATACCCCAAGGTGTTTGGCGCACAGGCTTTGCCACTGAAACTCGGCATCTTTCACGAACTGGTGGCAAGTCACCCCGATCTGCTGGAAGCCAAGGCTTTGCGCGAAGCCCTGGGGCAACATACCCGGTCCACCCGTTACCTGGAGCAGGTCGCCACGGGCGTGCACCGCCACGATCTGCAAGGCCTGCCTGTAGAGCCCCTGGCGCCCGAGCATGTGCACCAGGCCATCATGGAAGTCGCCCGCCGCGACCGCGCAGGCAATAGCCCTGCGGCACAGGCCAAGCTGCGCCGACGTTTGCGCAATGCCTTCGAAGCCTCTGGATTGAGCCGCGGCGCGTATGCAGAGCAGGTCAAGCCCCCACTGGAAGCCTGGAACGCCCTGCTGGACCACGCCTACACCGAAGATGGCGCCGCAGCAGCAAAGCGCGAAGCCCTGCTGAAAGCCTTTGAAAGCAGCGGCCAGACCTTGGCGCAATTTGCCGACATGTACGGCATGGACCTGGCCAGCACAGAAGACTCGCTGGAACAGGCCAAACAGGACCGTACCGGCAAACAGGCCGAGTAGGCCTCGGTGGCCCGTAGCGGCAAGCTAGCGCTACGCAACCCAGCGACGGACGAAGAAACCCCTACACAAAGCACCAAGTAAAAAGCCCCAGTCGTTGCTGGGGCTTTTTTAGAGAATGGCACAAATTAAAAAACCCACACAAGGTGGGTTTTTTAATTCGTAGCACCGAAGTACTACTGATTGGTTGCGCGAGTAGGATTTGAACCTACGACCTTTGGGTTATGAGCCCAACGAGCTACCAGGCTGCTCCATCGCGCGGTATGTTTCTATTATAGCAGCTTATGCTTGGTCTGCAGATATTTCTACAGCTTCTTTTACATCAGCACGGTCAACCAGTTCAACAAATGCCATAGGCGCATTGTCACCCACGCGGAAACCCATCTTCAAAATGCGGGTATAGCCGCCTGGACGGGCTTTGAAATGGGGGCCCAAGTCGTTGAACAACTTGGTCACGCTGTCGCGGTCACGCAGACGGTCAAAAGCCAAACGGCGGTTAGCAACCGTTGCTTCTTTGGCCAAAGTGATCATGGGCTCGATCACGCGGCGCAATTCCTTGGCCTTGGGCAAAGTGGTCTTGATGGCCTCGTGCTCGATCAGCGAGTTCATCATGTTGCGCAACATAGCAAGGCGGTGCGAGCTGGTGCGGTTAAGTTTACGAAGTCCGTGTCCGTGGCGCATGGTGCATTCCTTTCAATTATTTTGACGCACAGCCGGATCAGGTACTGCGCGTTGCACGAGTCCTTTGCAGGACATTTTTAAAGCCCAGCGCAGCACCAAAATGCTGTACTGGCCAAATTTCCAATTAACGCTTGTCCAAGCCAGCCGGTGGCCAGCTTTCAAGCTTCATACCCAAGGTCAAACCGCGCGAAGCGAGGACTTCCTTGATTTCATTCAGCGATTTGCGACCCAGATTAGGGGTCTTGAGCAATTCATTTTCGGTGCGCTGGATCAGATCACCGATGTAATAAATGTTCTCAGCCTTCAGGCAGTTCGCAGAGCGAACCGTCAATTCCAGCTCATCCACAGGACGCAACAGAATCGGGTCAAACTGCGTGTTGCCACGCGGTGCGGGTTGTTCAAACACGCCGGCCAATTCGCTGCCTTCCAGCTGCGCAAATACTGCGAGCTGTTCAACCAGTATTTTAGCCGATGCGCGCACGGCATCTTCTGCCGAGATCGCACCATTGGTTTCGATCTCCACCACCAGCTTGTCCAGGTCGGTACGCTGCTCAACGCGAGCGCTTTCGACGGTGTAGCTCACGCGCTTGACGGGCGAAAACGAAGCGTCCAGCACAATACGGCCGATCGACTTGGTTTGCTCGTCCGCATAGCGGCGCATGCTGCCTGGAACGTAGCCACGGCCCTTTTCGACCTTGATTTGCATGTCCAGCTTGCCGCCTTGCGACAAATGCGCAATCACGTGGTCTGGGTTGATGATTTCAACATCGTGCGGAGTCTGGATGTCTGCCGCTGTGACAACGCCGTCGCCGTCTTTGCGCAGGCTCAAGGTGACTTCATCACGGTTGTGCAGCTTGAAAACAACGCCTTTGAGGTTCAACAAAATGTTTACAACATCTTCTTGAACACCGTCAATCGAAGAGTACTCATGCAGCACGCCTGCAATGGTCACTTCGGTTGCCGAATAACCCACCATGGACGACAACAGTACACGGCGTAGTGCATTACCCAATGTGTGCCCGTAACCGCGTTCAAACGGCTCCAACGCAACTTTCGCACGGTTGTGACCCAGTTGTTCAACGTTGATGGCTTTGGGTTTCAGCAAATTAGTTTGCATGCATGCTTCCTCTCAGTACCCCCAGCTCGTTACACCGGTAAGGCAAGTGTTGGTTCTAGACCGCAGTGCCCCGCAGCCTAGGAACAAAATCAAACGACAAATGCGGAATTAACGCGAATACAACTCAACGATCAGGGATTCATTGACATCAGAAGCGAATTCATCGCGGTCAGGTACTTTCTTGAAAATACCTTCGGTCTTCTCGATGCTGACCTCGACCCAAGCTGGCAAGCCCACTTGTTGCGCCAATTGCAGTGCTTCAACAATACGGTTCTGCTTTTTCGACTTGTCACGAACAGCCACTACGTCACCGGTCTTGACCATGTACGAAGGGATATTCACGCACTGGCCGTTCACGGTCATCGCCTTGTGCGACACCAACTGGCGTGCTTCAGCGCGCGTGGAACCAAAGCCCATGCGGTAGACAACGTTGTCCAAACGCGATTCCAGCAGGAACAGCAGATTGGCACCGGTGTTGCCCTTGCGGCGATCGGCTTCTTCGAAATAGCGGCGGAACTGACGTTCCAACACACCGTACATGCGCTTTACTTTTTGCTTTTCGCGCAGCTGCAAACCGAAGTCAGAAGTACGGGCACCGGAAGTGCGGCCGTGCTGACCTGGCTTGGAGTCGAATTTGGCCTTGTCGCTGATCGAGCGGCGAGCGCTCTTCAGGAAAAGATCAGTGCCTTCACGGCGGGAGAGTTTGGCCTTGGGACCGAGATAGCGTGCCACTTGAGCGTCCTTAAAAATTATCTTCCACGCAGAAACGTGGGAGCCATCTGCGCAATGCAGATGGCGGTGGGCTTATGAAAACCGGACCGAAATGAATTCCGGTGAGATTAGATGCGACGGCGCTTTTGAGGGCGGCAACCGTTGTGTGGAACGGGCGTCACATCTGCAATCGAGGTAATGCGGATACCGAGTGCACCCAGAGCGCGAACCGAAGATTCGCGGCCAGGACCCGGGCCTTTGATTTCGACATCAAGATTCTTGATACCTTGTTCAATGGCGGCACGACCAGCCACTTCGGAAGCAACCTGGGCAGCAAATGGAGTCGATTTACGCGAACCCTTGAAGCCCTGGCCACCGGAAGAAGCCCAAGACAACGCATTGCCTTGACGATCAGTGATCGTGATGATTGTATTGTTAAATGATGCGTGCACGTGTGCGACACCGTCAGACACGTTCTTGCGAACTTTCTTACGTACGCGCTGCGATGCGTTGCTTTGTTGAGCTTTAGCCATAGTGATTTCTCAATCCCTTTATTTCTTCAATGAAGCCGCAGCCTTGCGCGGTCCCTTGCGGGTGCGTGCGTTGGTACGCGTACGCTGGCCACGCATGGGCAGACCACGACGGTGGCGGAAACCACGGTAGCAGCCGATGTCCATCAATCGCTTGATGTTCATCGTGGTTTCTCTACGCAAATCGCCTTCAATGGTGAAGAGAGCGATTTGGTCGCGGATCTTTTCCAGATCAGCATCGGTCAAGTCTTTGACCTTCTTGGAATATGCAATGTCGCAAGCTTCGCAAATCTTGCGAGCGCGGGTGCGACCGATGCCGAAAATAGCGGTTAAGCCGATTTCGGAATGCTTTTGCGGCGGAATGTTAATACCAGCGATACGTGCCATGTGCGTCCTCTAAAACTTTTCTATCAACCTTGACGCTGTTTGTGGCGTGGATCTGTACAGATCACACGAACCACGCCCTTGCGCCGGATGACTTTGCAGTTACGGCAAATTTTCTTAACCGAAGCTGAAACTCTCATTTAATTCTCCTAAAACTCTGAATACCGTGCGATTGAATTCTCTGGAACAAAACACCAGAACCCATGACCAACTTTTAACTTGCCAACTAAGCGTTGGCAGAAGACTTGAAGTTAGCCTTTTTCAGCAATGACTCGTATTGTTGAGACATCATGTAGTTTTGAACCTGGGCCATGAAATCCATAGTCACAACCACAATAATGAGCAGTGACGTTCCACCAAAATTAAATGGCACGTTGTATTTCAAGACCAATATTTCCGGAACCAAACACACAAAGGTGATGTAAACCGCACCCGCCAAAGTCAACCTCAGCAATATCTTGTCGATATAGCGAGCAGTTTGCTCACCCGGGCGAATGCCAGGAATAAACGCACCGCTTTTCTTCAGGTTGTCTGCTGTTTCGCGGCTGTTGAATACCAGTGCCGTGTAGAAAAAGCAGAAGAACACAATGGCGCTGGCATAGAACAGCACATACACCGGCTGTCCTGGACTCAGCATACCTGCGACGTCTTTCAACCAGCGCAATGACTCAGAAGCACTGAACCAATTCACGACTGTTGCAGGCAACAAAATAATTGATGAAGCAAAGATCGGAGGAATCACACCAGCCATATTGAGCTTCAAAGGCAAGTGCGAAGACTGTCCGCCATACACCTTGTTGCCTACCTGTCGCCGTGCGTAATTCACCAAAATCTTTCTTTGACCGCGTTCAACGAACACGACAAAGTAAGTGACCAAGGCAACCACTGCAACAATAAAGATGGAGGCAATGATGCTCATCGCACCTGTGCGCACCAACTCTAGCAAACCGCCAATAGAACCAGGCAAACCAGCTGCGATACCCGCGAAGATCAGGATGGAAATTCCATTACCCAAACCACGTTCTGTAATTTGCTCACCCAACCACATCAGAAACATGGTTCCAGCAGTCAAACTCACCACAGCAGTCATCCGGAAACCAAAACCTGGCGACAACACCAGACCCGGAGAGCTTTCCAGACCCGTAGCAATCACCAGCGACTGGAACAGGGCCAGACCCAAAGTGCCATAACGGGTGTACTGGGTAATCTTGCGACGACCAGCTTCGCCTTCTTTCTTCATCTGCTCAAACATCGGCACCACGTAGCCCATCAATTGCATGATGATGGAGGCGGAGATGTAAGGCATGATGCCCAAAGCGAAAACCGTAAACCGGGACAAGGCACCACCAGAGAACATATTGAATAAGCTCAATATGCCGCCTTGCTGGCCTTTGAAAAGCTGCTGCAGTTGCGTTGCATCGATGCCGGGCACAGGAATATGTGCACCGACACGATAGACAACCAGCGCGAGCAGCAAAAACACCAAGCGACGACGCAAGTCGCCGAACTTACCCGTCTTTGCGATTTGAGCGCTAGTTGCCACCGAACGTTTCCTTCAACAAAAACTTAAGCCAGGCTGCCACCGGCGGCTTCAATAGCCGCCTTGGCTGCTGCCGTAGCACCAATACCAGTGAACTTGATCGCCTTGGTCAGTTCGCCGGTCTTGATGACCTTGATGACTTTAGCCATCTCAGCGATCAGACCTGCTTGCTTCAGTGCCAAACCGTCTACTTCAGACAGGCCCAGCTTTTCCAGCGCTTCCAGAGTGACTTCAGCGTTGTACTTCAGCAAATGCGACTTGAAACCACGCTTAGGCAAACGGCGTTGCATAGGCATTTGACCGCCTTCAAAGCCGACCTTGTGGTAACCACCAGCACGGGACTTTTGACCCTTGTGGCCGCGGCCAGAGGTCTTGCCCAGGCCAGAGCCAATGCCGCGACCAACGCGACGCTTGGCGTGCTTTGCACCCGCTGCGGGCTTAATGCCATTGAGTTCCATCGTCAATCCTTAGATGATTTTGACCAGATAACTGATCTTGTTGATCATGCCGCGGACTTCGGGCGTGTCTTGCAGTTCGCTTACGCTGCGAATCTTGCGCAGACCCAAGCCACGAACGGTTGCACGGTGCGATTCTTTGGTACCAATCGGGCTGCGAACCAGCGTCACTTTGAGTGTTTGTTGCGTTGTCATTTGGATAACCTTGCTCAGACGAAGATTTCTTCGACGTTCTTGCCGCGCTTGGCAGCAATGTCCGAAGGAGTGGTCGAATTACGCAATGCATCCAAGGTGGCACGCACCATGTTGTAAGGGTTCGACGAACCGTGGCTCTTGGCCACGATGTCAGTGATACCCATCACTTCAAACACTGCGCGCATAGGGCCGCCTGCAATGATGCCGGTACCCTTGGGTGCCGGAGCCATCATCACGTTAGCTGCGCCATGTTGGCCAGTCACTTTGTGGAAAACGGAACCGTTTTTCAGCGTGACCTTGACCATGTTGCGGCGGGCTTCTTCCATCGCTTTTTGCACGGCAGCAGGCACTTCTTTCGACTTGCCCTTGC
The DNA here is from genome assembly GCF_056521425.1 of Rhodoferax sp. LS1P39. Classification (NCBI taxonomy): domain Bacteria; kingdom Pseudomonadati; phylum Pseudomonadota; class Betaproteobacteria; order Burkholderiales; family Comamonadaceae; genus Rhodoferax; species Rhodoferax sp. LS1P39. The sequence continues at coordinate 30,633 of NZ_JBWMAV010000022.1, forward strand.
CCATGCCAACGCGACCTTCGCCGTCACCCACCACGGTCAAAGCTGCGAAACCAAGAATACGGCCACCCTTGACCACCTTGGTAACGCGGTTGACCGCGATCATCTTTTCACGCAGGCCGTCTTCAGGCCCTTCAGCCTTACCCTGCATTTTTCCTTGAACTTTAGCCATGATTTATTCCGATCTGCTTAGAACTGCAAGCCAGCTTCGCGGGCAGCATCGGCAAGCGCCTTGACGCGTCCGTGGTACGCAAAACCTGAGCGATCAAACGCTACTTTTTCAACGCCGGCGGCTTTTGCTTTTTCAGCAATCAGCTTGCCAATGGCTTGTGCTGCGGTGGTGTTGCCACCTTTGCCAGTGCCGCCCAGCTCTTTGCGCACAGCCGCTTCGGCGGTCGATGCGCTGGCCAGAATCTTGGCACCGTCGCCAGAAATAACGCTGGCGTAGATGTGCAAGTTGGTACGGTTCACCGTCAGGCGTGCAACGCCTTGGGTTGCAATACGGATGCGGGTTTGACGCGCACGGCGGAGACGCTGTTCTTTTTTGGTCAACATGTTGCGGCTCCTTATTTCTTCTTGGTTTCTTTGATCGTGATCTTCTCATCCGAATAACGGATGCCCTTGCCCTTGTAAGGCTCGGGAGGACGGATCGCACGAATCTCAGCAGCCACTTGGCCCACACGTTGACGGTCCGCACCCTTGATCAGAATTTCTGTCGGGGTGGGGGTGGCCACAGTGATGCCAGCAGGCATATCGATATTGACGGGGTGGGAGTAACCCACGGCCAGATTCAGCTTGGCACCTTGGGCGGCGGCTTTGTAGCCCACGCCAACCAGGCTCAGCTTCTTCTCGAAACCCTTGGTCACACCGACAACCATGTTGTTCACCAGCTGACGCATGGTGCCTGACATGGCATTGGCTTCACGGGACTCGTTGGCGGGGACAAACGTGAGTTTGCCAGCGTCATTGGTCACGGTAACCAGCGCATTTTGGGTCAGCGACAGCGAACCGCCGGTGCCCTTGACATTGATTTGGTCGTCCTTGATTGCCACATCCACACCAGCGGGGATAGCAACAGGCATTTTTCCTACGCGAGACATTTGCTAGTTCTCCTGCTTAAGCGACGTAGCACAAGACTTCGCCACCGATACCGGTTGCGCGGGCTTTGCGGTCCGTCATCACGCCTTGCGGAGTGGTAACAATTGCCACACCCAAGCCGTTCATGACTTGTGGAATGGCGCCGTGGCCTTTGTAAACACGCAGGCCGGGACGGCTAACGCGTTCAATACGTTCGATCACAGGGCGACCGGCGTAGTATTTCAAGGTAATTTCGAGTTCGCTTTTGCCAGCTTCGGTTTTCACCTGGAAGCCGTCAATGTAGCCTTCGTCTTTCAAGACTTGGGCAATCGCGACCTTCACTTTGGATGAAGGAATCGATACAGTCGTTTTGGCCACCATTTGCGCGTTGCGGATGCGTGTCAGCAAGTCGGCGATGGGATCACTCATACTCATGTTTAGGTTCTCCTGCCTTACTTACCAGCTGGCCTTGACCATACCGGGGATGTCGCCAGCAAAAGCCAGTTCGCGAATTTTTGCGCGAGCCAAGCCAAACTGACGGAATGTTCCACGAGGACGACCCGTGATGGCGCAACGGTTACGTTGGCGCGTCGGGTTTGCATTGCGTGGAAGCTTTTGCAAAGCCAAGCGGGCCGCAGCACGCTCGTCGTCGGTCTTCTTGGCATCGGTCGAAATTGCTTTCAACTCTGCGTGTTTTGCTGCGTACTTGGCAACCAATTGGTCACGCTTGAGTTCACGCTGAATCAGAGCTTGTTTAGCCACACGTCACCTCAGTTCTTGAACGGAAAACGGAACCCGGCGAGCAGTGCCTTGCACTCTTCGTCATTCTTGGCCGTTGTCGTGATGCTGATATTGAGACCGCGCAAGGCATCGACCTTGTCGTACTCGATTTCAGGGAAAATGATCTGCTCTTTCACGCCGATGTTGTAGTTACCACGGCCATCGAAAGCGCGACCAGAGATACCGCGGAAGTCACGTACACGGGGCAGAGCCACGGTAACGAATCGGTCCAGGAACTCAAACATCTGCACGCCGCGCAAAGTCACCATGCAACCAATGGCCTGGCCTTCGCGGATCTTGAAACCGGCGATAGCCTTCTTGACCTTGGTCACGACGGGACGCTGACCGGCAATCTTGGTCAGATCGGCAACTGCGTTATCCATGACCTTTTTGTCGGATACCGCTTCGCTCACACCCATGTTCAAGGTGATCTTGGTGAAACGAGGAACCTGCATCGGCGAGGTGTAGCCAAACTTGGCCATCAGCTCGGGAGCAACTTTGTCGCGATAGAGTTGTTGTAGACGTGCCATGCTCATGCAACCTTGATTTCTTCGCCGCTAGACTTGTAAACGCGGGTGCGCTTGCCATCTGCCAGCAACTTGATTCCAACACGATCAGCCTTGCCGGTAGCCGCATTGAAGATGGCTACGTTGGACTGGTGAATGGGCATATTCTTTTCGATGATGCCGCCTGCCTCGCCCTTCATGGGGTTGGGTTTAGCGTGCTTCTTCACCATGTTGATGCCATCGACCAACAGGTAAGAGTCATCTTTGCGCAGCGCCACGGTGCCGCGCTTACCCTTGTCGCGCCCGGTGAGCACAACGACTTGGTCGCCTTTGCGAATTTTGTTCATGGTGCGTCCTTACAGAACTTCAGGAGCCAGGGACACGATCTTCATGAACTTTTCGGTACGCAATTCGCGCGTCACGGGTCCAAAGATGCGGGTGCCGATGGGCTCCAGCTTTGCGTTGAGCAACACTGCTGCGTTGCCGTCGAATTTGACCAGCGAACCGTCTGCACGACGGATGCCTTTGGCCGTGCGCACCACCACTGCACTGTAGATCTCGCCTTTTTTGACGCGACCACGTGGAGCGGCTTCTTTGATGCTCACTTTGATGATGTCGCCAACGCTAGCATAGCGACGCTTGGACCCGCCCAGCACCTTGATGCAGAGAACGGATTTCGCGCCAGTATTGTCGGCAACATCTAACCGGGATTCAGTTTGGATCATGTCTATGTTTTCCCAACTTGCATCAGTTGAACCAGCTTGAAAGCTAACTCGCCTGATCAGTCTTGGGCCCGTCGTCCACGCTACAAACCACTCATAGCGCTTCCTTTGGGCAGAAGCATCGCTTTTTAGGAGCGAAGCCCACGATTATGCAGAGTATTTGACGGCACGTCAACACCCTGCCTTAAAAAACACACACTGGCACTGTCAGCGGGCGGCCAATGCGGCTGCAACCACCTCGGCAAAGCCTGCGCCACGCTCTTTGGGCGTGATGTAGGTGGGTTTGCAGGACATTTGGGCCTCAAAACGTCGCACATTTGCCACACCAATGCTGTGCGGCAAGGCTTCGAACATGCGCTGGTCATTGGTGGAGTCACCCACGTAGGCCCAGTGTTCGCGTTCTGCGGCCAGGTCGCGCCCCAGCAAGGTCTGGACGATCCAGCACGCCCCCACCCATTTATCATGCCCGCCAAACCAGCCATTGATATGGATGGAGCTGACTGTGGCGTGCATGCCCTCGGATTGCAGAATAGCCACGACCTGGGCGATATTGTGGGGCGGCAGATGGATGAATTCGCTGTGGTCGAAGGCGATATCGGTCTCGCGCCCGGCCGAGTCTTGCGCCAACATGGCGCCAGGTACTTCAGCCAGCACCCGCTGCGCAATATGCTGCATGCGATCAAAGTTTGTGCGGCGTGTACCGGCATCCTGGATATACAGTTTTAATAGCTGCTCGTGCTTATCAAATAAGCGCGGAAGGCCAATTTGGCTTGTTTTTTTTTGCAGCGCCACCGCGCCGTTCTCTGCCACGATGGCGTCCACCGGCCAGGTAAGCGCAAACGGTTCGCTCCATCCCACGGGGCGACCCGTGATGGCAATCACCACCAAGCCTGCGGCCTTCAAATCTGCCAGGGCCTGCAGCGCATCAACGGTGATGGCTCCGTCAGTGGTCAGGGTGTCGTCGATGTCGGTGAGCACGCCCACCAGTCCGCGCCGCGCTGCCAGCGGCCATTGCGCCAGGGGCTTCACGCGGGCAGGGTCAGATAGAGTTGCGCCAAAGCAAGGAAGTCATCGGTTTGGGGATCGGCACCGGTTTCTTCCCACAGGATGTCAGCCACAGCCGGAGCCAAAGAGGCGGCCAACCGTGCATCCAGGAACAGCAAACGGCTGCGGCGGGCCAACACATCTTCCACGGTACGGGCGTACTCAAAGCGCGCCGCAAAACGCACCATGGCTTCCGACACTCCGCCACCGAGCCAACGGTCGCCGCCGGGCAGGGACTGGACGACGGGCTGCTCGGTGCCGTAGGCATGCAGGCCGGGCGCGTCACTGATCTTAGGGCGCGGCGCATCCACCGCACCACCCGCCCCCATCAGGCGCAAGGTGGACGTGGTGCCGGGCTTGCGCGGCTGTAGCAGGTTTGCAGCAAAGCATTTGTCCAGCACGTCCTCGGCCATGGCGCGGTAGGTGGTCCACTTGCCGCCGGTCACGGTGACCAGGCCGCTTTTGCTGACCAGCACCGTGTGTTCGCGGCTGATGCCCTTGGTGTTGCCACCATCGTCGTCTTGCGGCTTGACCAGCGGACGCAGACCCACCCAGACGCTTTTCACATCGGCACGTGTGGGTGCGCGGCTGAGGTAGCGGGCGGATTCACTCAGAATGAACTCCACCTCTTCTTTGAAGGGCCGCGGCTCGCGGGCCAGGTCGTCGCGCGGGGTGTCGGTGGTGCCCAGAATGACCTTGCCCAGCCAGGGCACGGCAAACAGCACGCGGCCATCGGCGGTTTTGGGTACCAGCATGGCGTGGTCGCCGGGCAGAAATTCGCGGTCCACCACGATGTGCACGCCCTGGCTAGGGGCCACCATAGGCTTGGCGACGCGGCCCGTGGCTTCGCCGTCCTGCTGGCGGAAGGCATCGACCCACACGCCGGTGGCATTCACCACACAGCCCGCCCGCAAGGTGATCTTGGCACCGGTTTCGCGGTCTTCGCAGTGCACGCCCGCGACTTTGCCGTCTTCGTGCAGCAAGCCAGTGGCGGCGCAATAGTTGGCCACCACCGCACCATGGGCGGCTGCCGTGCGGGCCAGCGCCAGGGCCAGCCGGGCATCGTCAAACTGGCCGTCCCAGTACTTCACCCCACCCTTGAGGCCGTGGGCCTGGACGGTGGGCAGGTACTGCAGGGTTTTGTTGCGGCCTAAAAATTCTGTGGGGCCCAGGCCCGCCTTGCCCGCCAGCGCGTCGTACATCTTCAAACCGATGCCGTAAAACGGCGTATCCAGCAGTTTGTAAGACGGCATCACAAAGGCCAGCGGCTGGGCCAGGTGCGGCGCGTTGTTGAGCAGCGTGGTGCGCTCGTGCAAGGCCTCGCGCACCAGGGCGATATTGCCCTGTGCCAGGTAACGCACGCCGCCATGCACCAGTTTGGTCGCGCGCGACGAAGTGCCCTTGGCAAAGTCGTGCGACTCGACCAGGGCCACGCTGAACCCGCGTGTTGCGGCATCCAGTGCCACGCCCAGGCCGGTGGCACCACCGCCAATCACCACGACATCGAAGCGGGCGGGGGCCGTCAGTTGCGCCATCAACGCAGAACGCAGGGTAGCCAGGGGTGGGGATGCGAGTGTCATAACCTAAATTTCACCAATCAAACAAACCCACCAAGCGCGAAGCATGCCGGGCTCAAAAAAAAGGCCGCGTGCACACAAAGTCCACGCGGCGAGACGCATCAAGAAGATGGCATCTGTGTCAACGCTCTCACGTTAACGGACCTTGCCATTTTTCCACGCGTTCAACAGCGTTTCGTAAGCAATGGTTTCGCCCTTGGGCTTCTCGTTGGCCAGCTTCTTCCAGGGGGCACCCTTGTCGCTCAGGTACTTGTTGGGGTCACCCTTGGGGTTGAGCTTGGGAGCGCAATGCGCCATGCCTGCACGCTCCAGCCGGGACATGACCTGGTCCATCTCTTCGGCCAGGTTGTCCATCGCCCCCTGTGGCGTTTTTTCACCCGTGACGGCCTGGGCTACGTTCTTCCACCACAGCTGGGCCAGCTTGGGGTAGTCGGGAACGTTGGTGCCGGTAGGCGACCAGGCCACGCGGGCGGGGCTGCGGTAGAACTCCACCAGACCACCCAGCTTGGGGGCCATATCGGTCATGGCCTTGCTCTGGATGTCGGACTCGCGGATGGGGGTCAGGCCCACCACGGTCTTTTTCAGCGAGGTGGTCTTGGCCGTCACAAACTGCGCATACAGCCAGGCAGCGGCGGTCTTGTCGGCATCGTGGTTGGCAAAGAAGGTCCAGGAACCCACGTCCTGGTAGCCGTTTTGCATGCCTTGCTTCCAGTACGGGCCGTTCGGGCCGGGGGCCATGCGCCATTTGGGCGTGCCATCGGCATTCACCACCGGCAGACCGGGCTTGATCATGTCGGCCGTGAACGCGGTGTACCAGAAGATTTGCTGGGCGATCTGGCCCTGGGCAGGCACGGGGCCGGATTCGCCAAAGGTCATGCCGCTGGCCTCTTTGGGCGCGTACTTCTTCATCCAGTCCACGTACTTGGTCAAGGCGTACACGGCAGCAGGCGAATTGGTGGCACCACCGCGCGACACCGAAGCGCCCACCGGCGTGCACTTGTCGGCACCCACGCGGATACCCCACTCGTCCACCGGCAAGCCGTTGGGGTTGCCAATGTCGGCGGTACCGGCCATGGACAGCCAGGCATCGGTAAAGCGCCAGCCCAGCGACGGGTCTTTTTTGCCGTAATCCATATGGCCATAGACCGGCTTGCCGTCGATGGTTTTCACGTCTTCGCTGAAGAAGGCGGCGATGTCTTCGTAGGCGCTCCAGTTCTGCGGCACGCCCAGCTCGTAGCCGTACTTGGCCTTGAACTTGTCTTTCAGGTCCTGGCGGGCAAACAGGTCGGCACGGAACCAGTACAGATTGGCAAACTGCTGGTCGGGCAACTGGTAGAGCTTTTTATCGGGGCCGGTGGTGAAGCTGGTGCCGATGAAGTCTTTCAGGTCCAGGCCGGGGTTGGTCCACTCCTTGCCCTTGCCGGCCATGTAGTCGGTCAGGTTCATGATCTTGCCGTAGCGGTAGTGGGTACCGATCAGGTCCGAGTCGGTAATCCAGCCGTCATAGATCGACTTGCCCGATTGCATCGAGGTCTGCAGCTTCTCGACCACATCGCCTTCCTGGATCAGGTCGTGCTTGACCTTGATGCCAGTGATCTCTTCAAACGCCTTGGCCAGCGTCTTGCTTTCGTATTCGTGGGTGGTGATGGTCTCGGACACCACCGAAATTTCCTTCACGCCCTTGGCCTGCAGCTTCTTGGCCGCGTCGATGAACCACTTCAGTTCGGCGGCCTGCTGGTCCTTGCTCAGGGTCGAAGGCTGGAACTCGCTGTCGATCCATTTCTTGGCTGCCGCCTCGTCGGCGAAAGCGTGGCCGGTCAGCGCGCACACGGCGGCGATGGCCAGGTGGGAATAACGCATCTTCATGTCTCGTCTCCTGATTGGTATGCACCCCCATAGATCACAAAGGCTTGCTCGGCTCTGGGGGCAATGGAAGCCGAATCCTTGAACACGCATAAAACCTGTCTATCCCTTGCGCATGATCACGGCCAGCAGCACCATGGACAGCACAAAGCTGATCCAGATCGAGGGGTCGCCATCCAGGCCGAACCACTCGGCAAATTTGCCGCTCAAGCCGACAAAAATCAGATTCACATAGGCCGCACTGAGCAAGCCCATGAAGAGCCGGTCACCCCGGGTGGTTTCCATCGGCAAAAAGCCACGCCGCAGCGTCGTGGGCGACTTGATCTCCCACACGGTCATGCCCGCCAGCATCAGCACGATGCAAATAAAGAAAACTGCGACCGGCAAGGTCCACGCCATCCACTCAAACATAGACATTCCTTCGCTTCAAACTCGGCCCATCGCAAAACCTTTTGCGATGTAGTTGCGCACAAACCAGATCACGATGGCACCTGGCACGATGGTCAGCACACCGGCTGCCGCCAGGGTGGCCCAGTCCATGCCGGATGCCGACACGGTGCGCGTCATGGTGGCCACGATGGGCTTGGCGTTCACGCTGGTCAGCGTACGGGCCAGCAGCAGTTCGACCCAGCTAAACATGAAGCAGAAGAACGCCGCCACGCCCACACCGGCCTTGATCAGCGGCAGGAAGATGGTGATGAAAAAGCGCGGGAAGGTATAGCCGTCGATATACGCCGTCTCGTCAATCTCGCGCGGGATTCCGCTCATGAAGCCTTCCAGAATCCACACCGCCAGCGGCACGCTGAAGAGCAAATGCGCCAGCGCCACCGCCAAGTGCGTGTCCATCAAGCCCACCGTGGTGTAGAGCTGAAAGAACGGCAGCAAAAACACCGCAGGCGGGGTCATGCGGTTGGTCAGTAGCCAGAAGAACACATGCTTGTCGCCCAGGAAGCTGTAGCGCGAAAACGCATACGCCGCAGGCAGCGCCACGGTGAGCGTGATCACCATGTTGATGCTCACGTAAATCAGGCTGTTGATGTAGCCCGAGTACCACGATGGATCGGTCAGGATGGTGCGGTAGTTGTCCCAGGTAAAGTTCTGTGGGATCAGCGAGAAGCTGGCCAAAATTTCGCTGTTTGTCTTGAACGACATATTGACCATCCAGTAGATGGGCAGCAAGGCGAAGATGATGTAGGCGAACAGAAAGATCGTCCGCTTCTGGAATTTGGGCTTATTCATGACCGCCTTCTTTTTCTTGGGTGCCGACGCGCTGCATCCAGTTGTACAAAATAAAGCAGAGCAACAAGATGATCAGAAAGTAGATCAGCGAGAAGGCCGCCGCCGGTCCCAGGTCAAACTGGCCCACGGCTTTCTGCGTCAAGAATTGCGACAGGAAAGTGGTCGCATTGCCCGGCCCGCCACCCGTCAGCACAAACGGCTCGGTGTAGATCATGAAGCTGTCCATGAAGCGCAACAGCACGCCAATCATCAGCACGCCGCGCATCTTGGGCAGCTGGATGTAGCGGAACACCGCCAGCTTGCTGGCACCGTCGATACGCGCTGCCTGGTAATACGCATCGGGAATCGAGCGCAAACCGGCATAACCCAGCAAAGCCACCAGCGGCGTCCAGTGCCACACGTCCATCAGCAGCACGGTGAGCCAGGCGTGGGTGGCGTTGCCGGTGTAGCTGTACTCGATACCCATGCCTTGCAGCGCAGCCCCGAGCAAGCCAATATCCGAGCGGCCAAAAATCTGCCAGATGGTGCCCACCACGTTCCAGGGGATCAGCAGCGACAGCGACACGATCACCAGCACCACCGAAGCCTTCCAGCCATCGGCCGGCATGGACAAGGCCAGCAAGATGCCCAGCGGCAGCTCCACCGCCAGGACGGCCAGCGAAAAGGTGATTTGCCGCAGCAGCGCGGCATGCAGCTCTTCGTCGCGCATCACCGCCACAAACCACTCGGTGCCCACAAACACGCGGCGCTCGGGCGAGATGATGTCTTGCACCGAGTAGTTCACCACCGTCATCAGCGGAATGATGGCCGAAAACGCCACGCAAATCAGCACTGGCAGTATCAAGAACCAGGCCTTCTGGTTCACTGGTTTGGTAGTCGTGCTCATGCCACAATTTCCTCGTTTTGGTAAAAGCAGGTGTGCTCGCCCAGCACCTGCAGCCACAGGCTTTCACCCACGGCAGGCAGTTGCACTTCGGGGCTCAGCCGGGCTTTGAGGGTCTGGCCATCCACCATGGCGGTCAGCATCACATGGGTGCCCACGTCCTGGATCTTGCCCACCGTGCACAGCAGCGCACCGGGTGTAGCGGGCGATGCCAACGCCACGTATTCGGGTCGCACGCCCAGCTTCAGCGCACCCGTAGGCAACGCACGGGGCAAGGCCCATTGCGCACCCGCCACCTGCAATTGGCTGCCGGTGGCCTGTGCAGGCAAAAAGTTCATGCCCGGCGAACCGATGAAATTACCCACAAAGGTATGGCTGGGCCGCTCGAACAGCGCATCGGCCGAGCCCACCTGCACCGCACGGCCCCGGGTCATCACCACCACCTGTTCGGCAAAGGTCAGCGCTTCCACCTGGTCGTGGGTCACGTAGATCAGGGTGAGCTTGAGCTCGCGGTGGATCTGCTTGAGCTTGCGGCGCAACTGCCATTTCAGGTGCGGGTCGATCACGGTGAGCGGCTCGTCAAACAGCACGGCCGATACATCGGGCCGCACCAGGCCGCGGCCCAGCGAAATCTTCTGCTTGGCATCGGCCGCCAGGTTGGCTGCGCGCTGGTTGAGCTGGCCGCTCATCTCCAGCATCTCGGCAATCTCGCCCACGCGTTTGTCGATCTGCGCCTGCGGCACCTTGCGGTTGCGCAGCGGAAAAGCCAGGTTCTCGGCCACCGTCATGGTGTCGTAGATCACCGGGAACTGAAAGACCTGGGCGATGTTGCGCTCTTGCGGCGAGGCGCGGGTCACATCCTTGCCGTCAAAAAGCACCGTGCCCGTTGAGGGTGCCACCAGGCCCGACATGATGTTCAGCATGGTGGTCTTGCCGCAGCCCGACGGGCCCAGCAGCGCGTACGCACCGCCGTCGTTGAAGGTCATCTTCAGCGGCAGCAACGCATAGTCGCTGTCTTGCGTGGGGTTGGCGCGGTAGGCGTGCGCCAGATCGAGTTCGATGCGGGCCATTAGACGGTTCCCTTGCGTGCCGGGGCCAGCAGCAAAGCGCCCTGGGCATCAAACACATAGGCCTGCGTGGCGTGGAAGTACAGGTTCAAGGCCGTGCCCAGTTCAAAATAATGCACCCCCGTGAGCTGGGCGACCAGCTCACCGATGGGCGTGGAGACGTGGACAAAAGTGTCGGACCCGGATATTTCGGCCAGCTCCACATGCCCAGCCAGGGCCACGTCGCCGGGGCGCTGTTGCACCCGCAGCGCACTGGCACGCAGGCCCACCGTCAAGCCCCCGGCCACGGTAGGCGGTAAGTCCAGCGCCAGCAGCGGCCCGGCCTGCAGCTGCACGCCACCCGCTGCCGTGTGGCCCGCCGCCAGGTTCATCGGCGGGTCGCTGAAAGCACGCGCCACACGCAATGATTTGGGCTGGTGGAACACCTCGGCGGTCGGGCCGTACTGCAGCAGTTCGCCCGCATCCATCACCGCCGTGTAGCCCCCCAGCAGCAAGGCCTCGCCCGGCTCGGTGGTGGCATACACCACGGTGGATTCCCCGGCGGCAAACAGCGAGCTCAGCTCATCCCTCAGTTCTTCGCGCAGCTTGTAATCCAGGTTGACCAGCGGCTCGTCCAGCAACATCAGCGGTGCGGCCTTAGCCAGGGCGCGGGCCAGGGCCACGCGCTGCTGCTGGCCGCCCGACAGCTCTGCGGGAAAGCGGTCCAGGAACATCTCGATATGCAGCTTCTCGGCCAGCGCAGTGACCTTTTGGTCCATATTTTTTTCGCCACGCAGCTTGAGCGGCGAGGCGATGTTGTCGCGCACCTTGAGCGAGGGGTAATTGATGAACTGCTGGTAGACCATGGCTACATTGCGCTCGCGCACCGGCTGGCCCGTCACGTCCACGCCATCCACCTTGACTTTGCCGTGGGTGGGCACGTCCAGGCCGGCCATGATGCGCATCAAGCTGGTCTTGCCCGCCTGGGTGGCCCCCAGCAGCACAGTGACCGCGCCGGGCTGAGGCGCGATACCCATCTCGTACAGCCACGTCTGCGCCCCCACCTTTTTGCTGATGCCTTCTAAGCTCAACTGCATCATGTTCCCTTATTGAAATTTACAAAATCTTCGAATTTGATAATTATTGTTCGTTTACGTTTGTTTTTTCTCAGTAACAACCCTTGCTAGCTTCTTTGTCTTTCGTTTTAAAGTCGCCACCACGACATCTATCCAAAACGAAACTTGTGAACCCCAACCCCCGACAACTGCTGCTGCTGCAGGCCGTGCAAGCCCAAGGCTCCCTCACGGTGGACCAACTCGCCGACAAGCTGGGCGTGACGCTACAAACCGTGCGCCGCGACGTGCAGCGCATGGCCGACGACGGGCTGCTCACCCGCTTCCACGGCGGCGTGCGCGTGCCCAGCTCCACCATCGAGAACATCGCCCACCCGCAGCGCGAAAACCTGCACGCCGAAGGCAAGGCCCGTATCGCCCGCGCGGTGGCCGCCGAAGTGCCCAACGACTGCTCGCTGATCCTCAATATCGGCACCACCACCGAGGCCATCGCCAAGGCGCTGATGCAGCACAAGGGCCTGCGCGTCATCACCAACAACCTCAACGTAGCCACCATCCTCTGCGCCAACCCGCAGTGCGAAGTGATCATTGCCGGTGGCGTGGTGCGGGGCCGCGACCGGGGCGTGGTGGGCGAGGCTGCTATCGATTTCATACGCCAGTTCAAGGTGGACATAGCGCTGATCGGCATTTCGGCCATAGAAATGGACGGCACGCTGCGCGACTTCGACTACCGCGAAGTCAAGGTGTCGCAGGCCATCATCAGCCATGCCCGCGAGGTCTGGCTGGCGGCCGACAGCAGCAAGTTCAACCGCCCGGCGATGGTTGAAGTGGCCCGGCTGTCGCAGATCGACCGCCTGTTCACCGACGGCCCGGTGCCCGACCCCTTCCCCGCCCTGCTGCGCGATGCCCAGGTGCGCAACCACATTGCTCTTGACTAGACCGATCCACCATGACCTACCTCCTCGCCCTCGACCAAGGCACCTCCAGCTCGCGCAGCATCGTCTTCCATGCCGACGGCCACATCGTCAGCCAGTCGCAGCTTGAACTGCCGCAAATCTTTCCGCAGCCCGGCTGGGTGGAGCACGACCCCTTCGAGATCTGGCGCACCCAGCTCGCCACCGCCCGCGCCGCGCTGGCCCAGGCCGGGCTGGCGGCCAAGGACATCCGCGCCATCGGCATCACCAACCAGCGCGAAACCACGGTGGTGTGGAACCGCGCCACCGGTGTACCCATCCACCACGCCATCGTCTGGCAAGACCGGCGCGCCGAGCCCACCTGTGTACAACTGCGCGCCGACGGCATGGCCGATGTGATCCAGCGCAAAACCGGGTTGCTGGTGGATGCCTACTTCTCGGGCACCAAGCTCAAATGGCTGCTGGACCACGTGCCCCAGGCCCGCGCCCAGGCCGAGCGCGGCGAGCTGGCGTTTGGCACCATCGACAGCTGGCTGATGTGGCAGCTCACCGAGGGCCGGGTGCACGCCACCGATGTCAGCAACGCCTCGCGCACCATGCTGTTCAACGTGCACACCAACCAGTGGGATGCCGAGCTGCTGGCCGCGCTGGACATCCCCGCCAGCCTGATGCCCGCCGTCAAACCCAGCAGCGCCATTTACGGCGAAGTCAGCCCCGCCCTGCTGGGCCACGCCATCCCCATTGGCGGCGTGGCGGGCGACCAGCAAAGCGCGCTGTTCGGCCAGGCCTGCTTCAAGGCGGGCATGGCCAAGAACACCTACGGCACCGGCTGCTTCATGCTGATGCACACCGGCAGCACCTTCCAGACCTCGCACAACGGCCTGCTCACCACCAGCGCGGCCCAGCCGTCGTCGCAGCCCGAATTCGCCATCGAAGGCAGCGTGTTCGTGGGCGGCGCGGTGGTGCAGTGGCTGCGCGACGGGCTCAAGGCCATCCCCAGCAGCGGCGAGGTGCAAAGCCTGGCCCAAAGCGTGCCCGACTCCGGCGGCGTGATGTTTGTGCCCGCCTTCACCGGCCTGGGCGCCCCCTATTGGAAGCCCGAGGCGCGCGGCAGCATCACCGGCTTGAGCCGCGGCACCACCCTGGCCCACATTGCCCGCGCTGCGCTGGAAAGCATCGCCTTCCAAAGCGCCGCCCTGCTGCTGGCCATGGGCCGCGACGCAGTGCAGGCCGGGGGCACGCCCGTGGCCGAGCTGCGGGTGGACGGCGGGGCCTGCGTGAACGACCTGCTGATGCAGTTCCAGGCCGATCTGCTGGGCATTCCGGTGATCCGCCCGGCGGTCACCGAAACCACCGCCCTGGGGGCCGCCTACCTGGCCGGGCTGGCGGTGGGCGTGTACCGCAACACGGATGAGCTGGCGGCGCTGTGGCGGGCCGAACGGCGTTTTCTGCCCACGCTGGGCACACAACGTGCTACAGAATTGATGGCCCGCTGGGAGCACGCGGTGCGGCAAACGGTGCTGGAATAACCCGCTAGTTCTGAAGGGCAAAAGGCACTAGAGGGTTAACCCTAGGACAAGAGCTAGGGTTAACCCTATAATTCACTCCAACGTCAACCCGATGTCTAGGAGTAAACACCATGTCCACCAATACCCTGCAACTGACCCGCGCCAACCATGCCCCCGTCAGTTCTGCCCTGCAAGAACTTTTCACCGCCGCCGCCAAGCTGGTCGCCGCCGTATCCGCCACACTGTTCAAGACCGCCGAGCCCCGCGCCCTGACGGTGTTTGAAGAAGCCGAACAAGTCCGCAAAATGGCCGAAGCCTACGCCGACACCGACCGTGGCTTTGCCGCCGACCTGTTCGCCGCCGCCGACCGCCACGAACTGGCCAACAGCAAGTAAGGGGTTCACCCCGCAAAAAAGGAGGTTCGCCTCCTTTTTTGTTTTGCTACTGTATTTATAGCTTCTCGCGCTTATGGAATAAGCGGTAGAGGCACTTTTCTTATAAATCCGCCCAGGGTGGGCAGTCAGTGCCCATGCCGGTGGTGGATGTCGGGAAAGTGCGCATGGCTGTGCTGTAGCGGTGCATGCGGATGCGGATGGGTATGCGGCTCCACGCCGTCCCACGCAAAGTCGTGTGCATGCTGGTGGTGCGCGTCGTGCCGGTGACGGTGGGCGTGCGACAAAGCCACATGGGTGTGCGCATGCGCGTGGTGCTCGGTCAGATGCAGCCACACACCCGCTGCCATCAAAGCCGCTGCCCCCCAGAACGCCCCGGTCGTAGGCTCGCCCAACACCAGCACCGCCACGGCGGCCCCCACAAACGGTGCCACCGAAAAATACGCCCCGGTGCGTGCCGCGCCCAGCCCGCGCAGGGCCAGCACAAACAGCACCAAGCTCAGCCCGTAGCCGACAAAGCCAATCCCCAGGGCCGAGGCCAGCACCGCGCCGCCGGGCCAGGCGGCACCCAGCGCCCAACCCAGCCCGGTGTTGACGGCTCCGGCCACCAGCCCCTTGCAGGCAGCCACCCACACTGCGTCCGAGGCAGACACCTTGCGGGTCAGGTTGTTGTCGATGGCCCAGGCCAGGCAGGCCCCCAGCAATGCCAACGGCCCCCAGCCCAGCGTTCCTGCGCTGCCGCCCGACCAGGCCAGCACGGCCCCGCCCGCTACGATCAGCAGCATGCCCAGCACAATGCGGCGGTCGGCGTTTTCGCGAAACACCACCCAGGCCAGCACCGCCGTCAGCACCGACTCGAAGTTCAACAGCAGCGAGGCGCTGGCCGCCGTGGTGTGCGCCAGCCCCAGCATCAACAGCAGCGGCCCCAGCACCCCGCCGAACACGATGGCTCCGGCCATCCACGGCCATTCCGCGCGCGGCAGGTTGGCGGGCTGCCAGCCCCGGTCGCGCAGCAGCCGCAGCACCAGCAAGCCGCCACCACTGCCCAGGTACAACAAGCCCGCCAGCAAAAACGGCGAGTCCAGACCGCCGCCGATCAACTGCTTGGCCAGCGGCGTGCTGGCCCCAAACAAGATGGCGGCGCCCAGGGCGGGCAAGGCTGCACGGTGTAGAGGGTTCATGGTCAGCCCAAATGGGTGTGGCGTGCGGGCGAGGCCTCTACTTCCATCGCCGCCAGGCCTTGCAAAATGCCGCAGGCATCCACGGCCTGCTCCGACCCGCAGCGCCCGCGCAGGGCGGTCAACTGCAGCTTCAGCTGCGCCAGCTCGCGGATGCGCTCGTCCACGTGGGCGATGTGCTGGTCAAACACCGCGTTGACTGCGCTGCAGTCGTCCGCCGGTCCATCGGCCAGCGCCAGCAGCGCGTGGATTTCCGCATGGCTCATGTCCAGCGCCCGGCAGTTGCGGATCAGGCGCAGCCGCTCCAGGTGCGCCGCGCCGTACACCCGGAAGTTACCCGCCGTGCGCGCGGGTGCGGGCAGCAGCCCTTCCTTCTCGTAGTAGCGCACCGTCTCCACGGTGCACTGGGCCACCTGCGCCAATTCGCCGATTTTCATAAGGTCTTTCCCACGTAACGGTTGACTCTATAGTAGCTTCAGGTTGCTTAATGGGCCTAACACGTACCCAGAAAGCCCCATGTCCGACCACGCCCACCACCACGAACACTCGCACACCCATGGGCACGACCATGGAGAGTCCGCCTGTTGCGACAACCATACAAAGCCCGTGTTAATCCCTCTAGGTAAAACCGAGGCCCGTGATGGCAGCGTGCAAACCCCTATCCGCATCCTGCAGATGGACTGCCCCACCGAAGAAGGGCTGCTGCGCAAAAAGCTGGGCAATATGCCCGGTGTGGCGGGAATGGAATTCAACCTGATGCAACGCGTGCTCACCGTGACCCACGCGCCACAGGCGATGGAACCCATTTTGGAAGCCGTGCGCTCTTTGGGATTTACGCCAGAGATCGCCGACGCTTCGACCGATGCAGCACAGCCCGCACCCGAGCCCGCCAAGCCCTGGTGGCCGCTGGCGCTGGCGGGTGCGGCGGCGGTCGCATCCGAGGCGGTGCATTGGGCGGGCTTGCCTACGTGGCTGGCAGCGGTACTGGCCATCGTGGCCGTGCTGGCCTGCGGGCTCACCACCTACAAAAAGGGCTGGGTCGCCATCCGCAATGGCCAGCTCAACATCAACGCGCTGATGAGCATTGCCGTCACCGGCGCACTGCTGATTGGCCAATGGCCCGAGGCCGCCATGGTGATGGTGCTGTTCACCGTGGCCGAGCTGATCGAAGCAAAATCCCTGGACCGCGCCCGCAACGCCATCCAGGGCCTGTTGCAGCTCACCCCGGAACGCGCCACCGTGCAGCAAGCCGATGGCACCTGGAGCGACGTTGCAGCCAAGACGGTCGCACTCGGTGCCAAGGTGCGCATCAAACCCGGTGAGCGCATTGCGCTGGACGGCACCATCACCAGCGGACGATCGGCCATCAACCAGGCCCCCATCACCGGCGAAAGCCTGCCGGTAGAAAAATCCGAAGGCGACCCCGTATTTGCTGCCACCATCAACGAATCAGGCTCTTTTGAATACACCGTCACGGCCACAGCGGGCAACAGCACGCTGGCCCGCATCATCCACGCGGTGGAAGAAGCCCAGGGCGCACGCGCTCCCACGCAGCGCTTTGTGGACCAGTTTGCCAAGATCTACACCCCGGTGGTGTTCGCCATCGCCGTCGGCATCGCCGTATTGCCTCCCCTGTTGATGGGCGGCACCTGGTTTGACTGGATCTACAAAGCACTGGTGTTGCTGGTGATCGCTTGCCCCTGTGCCCTGGTGATCTCCACCCCGGTCACCATCGTTAGCGGGCTGGCGGCAGCAGCGCGCCAAGGCATTCTGGTCAAAGGCGGCGTGTACCTGGAAGAGGGCCGCAAACTCTTATGGATTGCGCTCGACAAGACCGGCACCATTACCCACGGCAAGCCTGCGCAAACCGACTTCCTGGTGTTGAATGGCATCAACAGCGCGGACAACAGCGCAAACATCCGCAGCCTGGCCGCCAGCCTAGCCGCGCGCTCAGACCACCCGGTGTCCAAAGCGGTCACCGAAGCGGCCAAAAAGGATGCCGTACCTGTGCGCAATGTGGAAGGCTTCGAGGCCCTGCCCGGACGTGGCACCAAAGGCATGGTTGACGGCAAGCTCTACTACCTGGGTAACCACCGCCTGGTACACGAGCTGGGCCTGTGCTCGGACGCGCTGGAAGCGCAGCTATCCACGCTGGAGAAACAGGGAAAAACAGTCATCCTGCTGGCAAAGGCAGAGGGCACGGACGAGGTAATGGGCTTGTTCGCCGTAGCCGATACCGTAAAAGACACCAGCCGCCAAGCCATCACCGAACTCCATGCGCTCGGCATCAAAACCATCATGCTGACGGGTGACAACGCCCATACGGCCAAAGCCATTGCCGATCAAGTCGGCATCGACGAAGCCCGTGGTGACTTGCTGCCAGAGGACAAGCTCAAAGCGATTGAAGCCAAGCTAGGCAAAGACGGTGCGGTCGGCATGGTGGGCGACGGCATCAACGATGCCCCCGCCCTGGCCCGCTCCGACATCGGTTTCGCCATGGGTGCGGCGGGCACCGGCACGGCTATTGAAACGGCAGACGTAGCCCTGATGGACGACGACCTGCGCAAGTTGCCCCGCTTCATCCGCCTGTCCCGCAAAACCCACACCCTGCTGGTACAGAACATCGTGTTGGCGTTGGGCATCAAGGCCGTCTTTTTGGTGCTCACGCTCACGGGCCAGGGCACCATGTGGATGGCGGTGTTTGCCGATGTGGGGGCCAGTTTGCTGGTGGTGGCCAACGGCCTGCGCCTGGTGCGGTTTCGCGGCTGAGTGACATCTATGACAAGCACATCGCCCCCCCACCGCTGGCGCTGGCTAGCCTTGGCCCTGCTTTTTTGGGTCCTCGACCAAGCCATCAAATACGGCGTAACCCAGAGCATGCAGTTGTTTGAAAGCATCCCGATCTTTGCGGGTTTCAATTGGGTGTACGTGCTCAACCCCGGTGCGGCGTTTTCCTTTCTGGCCGACGCAGGCGGCTGGCAGCGCTACTTCTTCACCATCATTGCCTTCACCGTGAGCGCGGTACTGGCCGTGGTGCTGTGGCGCGGCGTGGCCCAGCAAGCGGAGGCCTTGGCCTACGCCCTGCTTCTCGCGGGCGCGCTGGGCAACGGCACCGACCGCGTGCGCATCGGCGCGGTGGTGGACTATCTGGATCTGTATTGGCGCAACTGGCACTGGCCTGCGTTCAACCTGGCAGACATCTGCGTGTGCGTAGCGGCACTGCTTCTGCTGCGCGCAGGCTGGCAACAAGGGACACGCGCACCCGTCAGCACAGAGAAAAACCATGCCACATAGCACCGCCACCACCACCCCACGCCAATGGCAGTGGCTTTTCGCCTGCTGGCTGCTGGCCCTGGTGTCCAGCGCAGGCAGCCTGTTTTTAAGCGAGGTGATGGACTACGTGCCCTGCGTGCTGTGCTGGTACCAGCGCATCCCTATGTACGCCCTGGTGGTGGTGCTGGCAGTGGGCCTGCACGCCCAAGACCCGGGCGTAGTGCGCTACGCCAAGCCCCTGGCCCTGGTCGGCGTGGCACTGGCGGCCTACCACTGCCTGCTGTACCTGGGTGTGATCCCCAAAAGCATCCAGCCCTGCGGCAAAGGCCCGTCCTGCGGCGAGGTGAAGCTGGCGCTGTGGGGCTTTGTGACGATTCCCTTGATGTCGCTGTTGGCATTTTCCGCCCTGTGGATGGGCTTGTTTTTAAGTGAGAAAAAGAAACCTTTATGACGAAAACCAGTACCTTGATCGGCGCCGCCATTGCGGTGGCGCTGCTGTTTGTAGCGGGCATGTGGTTCTACCAAAAACAGCAGGGCGCAGCACTGGCCGATGTGGCCGCCCAGAATGCCGCCGCACTGGTGAAGTTCCACTCCCCCAGCATCGGCCCGGCCGATGCCAAAGTCACCATCGTCGAGTTTTTGGACCCGTCTTGCGAGGCCTGCCGGGCCTACTACCCGCTGGTCAAATCCGTGATGGCCGAGCACCCGGGCAAAGTGCGGCTGGTGCTGCGCTATGCCGCGTTCCACCAGGGCTCAGACACGGTGGTCAAGATCCTGGAAGCGGCAAAAGTTCAAGGCCTTTACTGGCAAAGCCTGGAGGCGGTTTTCAATTCCCAGCCGGTATGGGCCGCACACGGCAACCCGCAGATAGAGCGCGTCTGGGAGTTTTTGAAACCCATTGGGCTGGACGTTGAAAAGGCCCAACGCGACATGCAAAACCCCGCCATTGCCGCCATCCTGGCGCAAGACATGGCCGACGTAGCCGCCCTGAAAGTGGAACGCACCCCCACCTTCTATGTGAACGGCAAGCCCTTGCTGGTGATGGGTGAAAAAGGTCTGCGCGACCTGGTGGCCCAGGAAGTCCAAGCTGCTTACCGCTGAAAACCGCATCTAGTTGCTATTATTTAAGTAGCTTCTCACGCTTATTGAATAAGCGCTGGAGGCACTTTTTATATAAATTTGGCTAGCGCACCTGTTGCAGCAGGTCGAGTGCGGATTCAAAGTCATAGGCGGCGACGGCGGCCTGGATGGCATCGAAGGCTTCGGGCAACACCTGCCGGAAGGTGGTGGCGTGCTGGTACAGCAGCTCGATGGAGTCGGCATCGTCTTCGCCCAGCAGGCGGATAAGCTGCTCGCACAGCGCCTTGGCACGCTGGGGATCTACCGGCTCGGCACTGTGGGCGATGGCATCCATGGCGGGCGCGGGCAGCAACTGGGTGATGGCCGCGACCAGCGGGTCCAGCAGCTGGGTGGTCCCGGCAGCCAGGGCCTGGATGGCGGGCAGCGGCTCTTGCCGGTAGATGGCGCGCTCCAATTGGTCGGCGCTGGCCTGCAAGGCCGTAGCACCGATGTTGCCCGCTGTGCCCTTGAGCGTGTGGGCCATGCGCTCGGCGGCGGCGTAGTCGTCCTGGTCCAGGCTGACCAAAATTTCGGCCACCGCACCGGCCTGTCCGGCGGCAAATTTTCCCAGAAACTCCTGGTACAGCGCCTGCTTGCCGAGGATGCGGTGCAGCCCCAGTTCCACATCCAGCCCGGGGATGCTGCGCAGGCCCGCCATGCCTCCGGCCATCACCGGCACCACCGGCGCGGACCCCACCGGTGGCACCCGCACCGCACCCAGGCCGCTGCGCGGCTGTATCCACTGGGCCAGGGCCTGCCACAGCTCTTCGGGCTCGATGGGCTTGCTGACGAAGTCGTTCATGCCCGCGTCCAGGCAG
Source organism: Rhodoferax sp. LS1P39 (assembly GCF_056521425.1). NCBI lineage: Bacteria > Pseudomonadati > Pseudomonadota > Betaproteobacteria > Burkholderiales > Comamonadaceae > Rhodoferax > Rhodoferax sp. LS1P39. The sequence continues at coordinate 51,642 of NZ_JBWMAV010000022.1, forward strand.
CGCTGGCGGTCGGCGGCCATGGCGTTGGCGGTCATGGCGACGATGGGCAGGGTGGCGTTGCGGCTGTCCTGGCGCAGCAGGCGGGTGGCCGTCACGCCGTCCATCACCGGCATCTGCATGTCCATCAACACCAGGTCGTAGGGCTGCCCGGTTTGGTGGCTGTGGGCCACCCTGTCGACGGCACGCTGGCCGTTGTCGGCAATCTCGACCACAAAGTCGGCCTCATACAGCAGCTCGCTGGCCACTTGCTGGTTGAATTCGTTGTCTTCCACCAGCAGGATGCGGGCCCCGCTGCGCTGCGCCAAGGTGCGCATGGTGAGGGCGGTGGCCTGGGTGTCGGGGGCATCGTCGGCACGCGCGCCGCGCTTGCGCCCCATGGCCGAAATCATGGCATTGAACAGCAGCGAGGCATTCACCGGCTTGACCAGCAGGTCTTCAATGCCCGCCGCCTGCGCGCCCTGCACCACCTCTTCACGCCCATACGCGGTCACCAATATCGGCTTGGGGCTGGATGGCAGCCCCAGCGCGGTGATGGCGTGCGCGGTTTGCAGTCCGTCCATGCCCGGCATCTGCCAGTCCAGCATG
>NZ_JBWMAV010000023.1:0-45461 GCF_056521425.1 Rhodoferax sp. LS1P39
AAACACCAATGGCTTGGTGCGTCAGTACCTGCCCAAAGGCATGGATCTCTCAGATGTGAGCCAGGAGCAGCTCGATGCCATTGCCGATGAGATCAACAACCGCCCTCGTAAGACATTAAATGCGCACTCGCCTATTGAGGCCTATCGCGATTTCTTGCTGAAACACCATTCTCAGCACGCTACCATTCAATGATCCTTGTGTTGCACTTGGACTTGAATCCGCCCTTATCCATCCAGCGGTGGCAGCTATTTAAAAGATAGCTGCCACCGCTTTTGCGTTGCGGGCCCGGCCCATCCGGGACAATACCCGCATGCCCACCCTCCCCCATTTGCTGATTCCCCTGGCCGCCAGCGCGTCCGCGGGCTGCCGCACGGCGCTGGCCACGCTGCGCCTGCCGAACCTGGAGCGCCTGCTCCAGCGCCTCACCCCCGCCCTGCGCGACAACGGTGAAGACACCAGCCTGTCGCCCCCGCACGAGCGCGCCCTGGCGCGGCACTACGGCCTGCCGGTGGCCGACGGCCTCATCCCCTGGGCGGCACAAGAGGCGGCGCAAGACGGTGCCTGGGCCTGGGTCACGCCCTGCCACTGGCAGGTGATGACCGACCACATCGTGATGGCCCCGCCCGACACACTGGCGCTGGAAGAGGCCGAATCCCGCGCCGTGCTGGCCGCCGTGTTGCCCTACTTTGAAGAAGACGGCATCACACTCACCTACACCACCCCCACCCGCTGGTTGGCGCAGGGCGAGATTTTTCGCGGCCTGGCCACGGCCTCGCTGGACCGCGTGGTCAGCGGCGTGGGCGCGCGCAATGTGGACGAATGGATGCCGCCCACCGCCCAGGGCGGCCCGCTGCGGCGGCTGCAGAGCGAGATGCAAATGCTGCTCTACACCCACCCGGTGAGCGACGCGCGGGCCGAGCGCGGCCTGTTCGCGATCAACTCGTTCTGGGTCAGCGGCAGCGGGGCTCTGCCCAATCCGCCCCCTGCACAGCCCGCGCCCACCATGCCGCTGACTTTGTTGCAGGCCGCACAGATGGAAGACTGGGCAGCCTGGACCGCCGCTTGGCAGCACATCGATACCAGCGCCTGCGCCGAGCTGCTGGCCGCACTGGACCAGGGCCAGGCCGTGCAACTCACCCTGTGCGGCGAAAACAACGCCCACACTTTTGAATTGGCACCGCGCAGCTTTATGCAAAAAATATCAAGCCTTTTAAGCCCTCTGCGCTTATCCAACGTGCTGGAGCAGCTATGAAAATCACAGCACGTGACATCCCCCCCCGCGCCGTCTGGGCGCTGGAGCAGGCCGGGGTCCATCCCCTGCTGGCCCGCCTGTTCGCGGCCCGCGGCGTGGACAACAAGGACGCGCTGGACGACGGCCTGGGCCGCCTGCTGCCGCCCGCCAGCATGCTCGGGACGCAAGCCGCCGCGGTACTGCTGGCCGATGCGATTGCGGCGAATAAGCGCATCTGCATCGTGGCCGACTACGACTGCGATGGGGCCACGGCCTGCGCGGTGGGCGTGCGCGGCCTGCGCCTGCTGGGGGCGCAGTTTGCCGACTACATCGTGCCCGACCGGGTGGTGGACGGCTACGGCCTCACCGCCAGCATCTCGCGCCGGGTGAAGGACAGCGGAGCCGACCTGCTCGTCACGGTGGACAACGGCATCGCCAGCTTCGAAGGCGTGGCCGAGGCCAAGGCCCTAGGCCTGCAGGTGCTGGTGACCGACCACCACCTGCCAGCGATGCGCGATGGCCAGATTGCCGTGCCGGATGCCGACGTGATCGTCAACCCCAACCAGCCCGGCTGCACGTTTGAGAGCAAGTCGATTGCCGGTGTCGGCGTGATGTTCTACGTGCTGCTGGCGCTGCGGGCCGAGCTGCGACGCCGGGGCGTGTTCACGGCAGAGACGCAACCCAAGCTGGACCCGCTGCTGACCCTGGTGGCCCTGGGCACGGTGGCCGACGTGGTCAGGCTCGATGCCAACAACCGCCGCCTCGTGGCCCAAGGGCTCAAACGGCTGCGCGCGCAGGCGCAACCAGCGGGACTAGCTGCATTATTTGTAGCAGCAGGCCGGGTGGCCAAAGTGGCCACCACCTTCGACTTCGGCTTTGCCCTGGGCCCGCGCATCAACGCCGCAGGCCGCCTGGCCGACATGACGCTGGGAATAGAGTGCCTGCTGACCGACGACCCGGCCCGCGCCACCGAGCTGGCCACCACGCTGGACAAAATCAACCGCGAGCGCCGCGAGATCGAGGGCGGCATGCGCGAGCAGGCCATGCTGGTGGCCGAGTCGCTGTTTGACGAGTCCGAAGAGCCGCCCCCGGCCCTGTGTGTGTTCGACCCCGACTTCCACGAGGGCGTGGTCGGCATCGTGGCCAGCCGCCTCAAAGACAAGCTGCACCGGCCGACCTTCGTGTTTGCCGCCAGCAAGGCCCCGGGCAAAGAGCACGAGCTCAAGGGCTCGGGCCGCTCCATCCCCGGCTTCCATTTGCGCGACGCGCTGGACCTGGTGGCCAAGCGCCACCCTGGCGTGCTGCTGCGTTTTGGCGGCCACGCCATGGCGGCGGGCTGCACGGTGCACGAAGATCACCTGGCCGAGTTCGAGCAAGGCCTGCAGCAGGTGGCGCTGGAGTGGCTGGATGCCGCCACGCTGACGCGCCGGCTGGAAACCGACGGGCCGCTGGCCCCGGAATACCGCCGCGCCGAGCTGGTGGACGTGCTGCACAAAGAGGTCTGGGGCCAGGGCTTTGCGCCGCCCACCTTCAGCGAGGAGCTGGAGGTGGTGTCGCAGCGCCTGGTGGGCGAAAAGCATTTGTCGCTGAAGCTCAAGCACCAGGGCCAGCCGGTAGACGGCATCTGGTTCGGCCACACCGAAAGCCTGCCGAACAAGGTAACGCTGGCCTTCCGCCTCGATGTGAACGAGTGGCAGGGCCAGCGACGGGTGCAGTTTCTGGTGGAAGGCGCGGAGAGTTAGCGCCTGATTTTTACAAGCCTTTTAGGCACCTCGTGCTTATGGAATAAGCACGAGGAGCTCCTAAATAAATAGCAGAGCTTTAGAAGCTCTCCCAGTCACCCTCGTTGACCTTGGCCGCCGCAGGCCGGGCTAAGGCGGGCCGGGCAGGTACGGGCTTGGCGGTGACGGCCACCGGGCGGCTCAGGGCGGGCGCCGGTGTGGGCTTGGCGGGCGCGGGTGTGCGGGCCAGGCCAAGGGGCTTCGCCGTGTGCTTGATGGCGGGCTTGCCGGGCAAGGCTTTGGGCGCGGGTGGCCGGGCCGCAATGGCCGGGCGCATCGGAGCGGCAATGCTGCGTGGCACCGGTGCGGCCAGGCGCTTTGCCTGGACTGTATGGCCCCCCACGTTGAACACCGACACCACTTCGGCCAGGCGCTGGGCCTGGTCGCGCAGGCCGGATGCGGCGGCGGCAGACTGCTCGACCAGCGCGGCATTTTGCTGGGTCATCTGGTCCAGGTGGTTAACCGCCTGGTTGACCTGGGCAATGCCGTCGCGCTGCTCGGTGGATGCGGCGCTGATCTCGCCGATCAGGTCACTCACACGGCCCACGCTGCTGACGATTTCGCCCATGGTTTCACCGGCCTGGGTGACCTGCTGGGTGCCGGTCTCCACGGTTTGTACCGAGGCACCGATCAGCGTCTTGATCTCTTTGGCGGCATCGGCGCTGCGCTGCGCCAGGCTGCGCACTTCGCTGGCCACCACCGCAAAGCCCCGGCCCTGCTCCCCGGCTCGGGCGGCTTCCACGGCGGCGTTCAGCGCCAGGATGTTGGTCTGGAACGCAATGCCGTCGATGGTGCCGATGATGTCGGCAATGCGTTTGGACGAGGTGCTGATGTGCTGCATGGTGCCAATCACCTGCGCCACCACTTCGCCACCGCGCGTGGCGGCCTGGGCGGCGGTGGCGGCTAGCTGGTTGGCCTGGCGGGCGGTGTCGGCCGCCTGGGCCACGGTGCTGGTCAGCTCTTCCATGCTGGCGGCGGCCTGCTGCAGGTTGGAGGCGGTTTGCTCGGTGCGCTCCGAGAGGTCGTGGTTGCCGGTGGCGATCTCGTTGGAGGCGGTGGATACCGAATCGACACCGGTGCGCACCTCGGCCACCAGGCCGCGCAGCCGGGCCACCATGCCGCCCAGCGAGCGCAGCAAATGGCCAAATTCGTCTTTGCGCGGGTCTTGCACTTCCAGGGTCAGGTCGCCTGCGGCGATGGCATCGGTCACGGCCACGGCCCGCTCCAGCGGCAGGGTGATGGAGCGCACCAGCCAGTACGCGAGCAGCACGCCCAGCGCAAACACCACGGCCACGCTGACCACGGCCACCAACGCCACATTGCTGCTGGCGTTTTGTGCCGCCAGCTTGGCGGCATCGCGCTGCTGGACCTGCAGGGCGAGGAATTTGTCGATCGCGTCCAGGTACACGGCGGCGCGGGGCCGGTAGTCTTTGTCCATGAAGGCCTGGCTGGCCTCGGCATCGCGCGCTTCTTTCAACTGCTTGACCTTGTCGCCCAGGCCACGGATGTCGGCGCGGGTGCTGATGATCTTGTCCAGGGCCGCCTTGTCTGCCGGGGTATCGGCGGCTTTGGTCATGCGCTCCTGGATGGGGTTGATCTTGGCGGTGAGCTCGGCGGCGCGGGCCTCGAAGACCTTGCCTTGTGCTTCGTCGGTGGTGAGCACGCTGTAGATGTTCATGCTGACTGCCATCTCGACCATGCCGCGCCAACCGGTGACGGTGGTGATGGCATCTTCGTAGTGCGCCACCTCGCGGTCTACGGTGTCGTTGACCTGGCGGGTCTGCACCTGGGTCCACACCGTGACCAGCAGCATCGCCACCAGCAAACCCAAAATCGTAGCCCACAGTTTGTGGGATACCCGCATGTCATTGAATTTCATGGTGTTTCTCTTGGTTCATCGCGCACCCCTGGCCAAAGGCGGCCAAAAAGTAACCGGATGCTACATCCAAACACCCCCACGCCCGCAGGGGGACGCGTATTCAGTGCAACTTGACGTGCGACTCGGTGCGCCGGGTGATGGCCCGGGTCAGGGTTTCCAGGGTGACCTTGGTCATGCCGTGCAGGGCCAGCTCGTGCATTTTGTAGAGCGAGGTGTACATCACCCGGGCCACCAGCCCGTCGATGAACAGGCTGCCTTCCATGATCCCGCCCATGAGACTGCCGACCGCGCTGTAGTCGCCCAGCGACACCAGCGAGCCAAAGTCGCGGTAGCGGTAGGGCTCCAGCGGTTTGCCTTGCAGGCGGCGCTTGATCTGCTTGACCAGGTGCGCTGCCTGCTGGTTGGCGGCCTGGGCACGCGGCGGCACAAAGCCGTTTTTCTCGGGCCAGGGGCAGGCCGAGCAGTCGCCCAGGGCAAAGATACTGTCGTCGCGCGTGGTGAGCAGGTTTTGCTGCACCGCCAGCTGGTTGATGCGGTTGGTTTCCAGGCCGTCGATATCTTTCAAAAAGCCCGGGGCCTTGATGCCCGCCGCCCACACCACCAGCTCGGCCGGAATCACCTCACCGCTGGCCAGTTGCACGTTGTCGGCCCCCACGCCCGATACGCGCGCCGAGGTGTGCACCTTGATGCCTAGGCTGTTGAGCAGGTTGTGGGCACCGTTGGACAGGCGCGGCGACAGCGCGGGCAGGATGCGGTCGGCGGCCTCGATCAGGTTGAGCTTGATGTCGCGCTCGGGGTTGATGCGGTCCAGCCCGAAGGCCACCACTTCGCGGGTGGTGCGGTGCAGTTGCGCCACCAGTTCCACGCCGGTGGCCCCGGCCCCGATCACCGCCACCTGCAGTTGCGCGGGCCGCAGCGGGGTTTCCTGGGCGTTGGCGCGCACGCAGGCATCGAGCATGCGGCGGTGGAAGCGCTCGGCATCGGCCAGGGTCTCCAGCTTCAGGGCGTGCTGGTCGACACCGGGCGTACCAAAGTCGTTGCTGCGGCTGCCCACGGCCATCACCAGGGTGTCGTAGGGGAAGCTGCGCTGGGCGGTAACCACCACGCCGTCTTCGTCGATGAACGGTGCCACGTGGACCAGCTTGTTGGCGCGGTCCAGGCCATTCATTTCGCCCACGCGGTAATGGAAGTGGTGCCAGTGCGCCTGGGCCAGGTAGTTGAGCTCGTGGCGGCCCACGTCCATGCTGCCGGCGGCAATTTCGTGCAGCTTGGGCTTCCAGATGTGGGTGCGGGCCTTGTCGATCAGGGTGATGTCCACCAGGCCCTTGCGGCCCAGGGAATTGCCCAGGCCGGTGGCCAGCACCAGCCCAGCGGCCCCGCCTCCAACGATGACGATGCGGTGGGCCGAGGGGTTGGGTGTGGGGGTGCGCATCCGGAAATTCTAAGGCGCAGCCATGCCACACAAACAAGACGCACACCCCTATTGCGCTCGCTGTTTCATTTATGCCAAAACTCAGTCCAGCGCGCTGGCCGGGCCAAAAAACTCGTAACGGGTTTGTGCCTCGGGCACGCCCAGGTCGCGCAGTTGCTGTTTGACATGCCGCATGAAGGGCTTGGGGCCCAGGAAATAGGCATCCACATCTTTGGACGCAGGCAGCCAGCGGGCCAGGTCGGCGCTGCGGAGGTGGCCCACCGCATCGGGCGTGTGCTCGGTGCCCAGATGCTCGTCGTACACGTAAAAGCGCTTCAGCTGCGGGTGGCGCGCCGCACGCGCGTCAATCGCAGCGCGGAAGGCGTGCACATGGCGGTTGCGTGCGCAGTGGATGAAGTGCACCGGGCGCGTGCCTTGCAGGGCCTGGTCCAGCAGGGCCAGCGTGGGCGTGATGCCCACACCGCCGCTGATCAGCACCACCGGGCGCTCGCCCGCCGCCAGCACGAAGTCGCCCGCAGGCGGGGCCAGGTCCAGCGTGTCGCCCACCTGCACGCTGTCATGCAGGTAGTTGGAGGCCACGCCGCCGGGCTCGCGCTTGACGCTGATGCGGTAGTCCACCCCGTTGGGCGCGGCACTCAGCGAGTAGTTGCGGCGGATCTCGTTGCCCCCCACCACCAGGCGCAGGCCGATGAACTGGCCGGGCGCAAAGTCCACCAGCGCGCCACCGTCTTGCGGCTGCAGGGTGAACGAGGTGATTTCGCTGCTCTCGGCCTCTTTGCGCACCACGCGAAAGGCCCGCGTGCCGCGCCAGCCACCGGGGGCGGCGGCGGTGTCGGCGTAGATTTTTTCCTCGGCACCGATCAGGATGTCGGCCAGTTGGCCGTAGGCTGCGCCCCAGGCTGCGATCACGGCATCGGTGGCAATCTCGGCCCCCAGCACTTCCCGGATGGCGCGCAGCAGGCAGGCCCCCACCACCGGGTAGTGGCCGGGCTCGATCTGCAGTGACACGTGTTTGTTGATGATGGTGGACACCAGGCCGCCCAGTTGCTCCAGCCGGTCGATGTGGCGGGCGTACATCAGCACGCCATTGGCCAGGGCGCGCGGCTGGTCGCCATTGGCCTGGTGGGCCTGGTTGAAGAACGGGCGCACTTCGGGGTGCTCAGCCAGCAGGATTTTGTAGAAATGCGTGGTCAGCGCTTCGCCGCCGCTCTCCAGCAGGGGCACGGTGGATTTGACGATCGCGCGTTGTTCGGCAGTCAGCATGGGGTGGCTTTCAATGGGGTGCAGGGCGGCGCTCTGCTGCAAGCGGTTTATCAAGATCCGTGCCCGGCCTGCTGTCTATACGGATCAAGCACTTACGCCATAGCCATATCTTATTGATGCAGTCATAATGACTACCTAACACATCAAAATGACTGCCAAATCCCTGCTGCAAACCATTGTCCCGCTGGTGGACGACCTGGCCCGCGAACTGCCCGATGGCGAGCGCTACCGCCGCCTGCTGGAGGCCGTGCGCGCCCTCTTGCCCTGCGATGCAGCCGCCCTGCTGCGGCTGGACGGAACCACGCTGGTGCCGCTGGCGGTGAACGGCCTGAGCCACGACACCCTGGGACGGCGCTTCCAGGTGGCCGAGCACCCGCGCCTGCAAGCCCTGCTACAAGCCCCCGGCCCGCTGCGCTTCCCGGCCAACAGCCCCCTGCCCGACCCTTACGACGGACTCATCCCCGGCGTGCAACTGGAGGTGCACGACTGCATGGGCTGCCCGGTGCTGCTGGGCGACCAGCCCTGGGGCGTGCTGACCCTGGACGCGCTGGACAAAGAGCGCTTTTCTTCCGTAGACCTGGGCGATTTGCAGGCCTTTGCCAGCCTGGCCGCCGCCACCGCCAGCGTGGTGCAGCGCATCGCCGGGCTGGCACAGCAAGCGGAAACCGAGCACCAGCGGGCCGAAAGCTACCGCGCCCTGGCGCAAGACCACCCGGCCCCCATGCTGATCGGCCAAAGCCCGGCCCACCAGCGCCTGCTGGCCGACATCGCCACCGTGGGCAACAGCGACCTGACGGTGCTGGTCACCGGCGAAACCGGCGTGGGCAAAGAGCTGGTGGCGCAGGCGCTGCACGCGGCCTCACCCCGCGCGGCGCGGCCCTTGATCAGCCTGAACTGTGCGGCCCTGCCCGAGTCGCTGGTAGAGAGCGAGCTGTTTGGCCACGTGCGCGGCGCATTCTCGGGCGCGGTGATGGATAGGCGCGGCAAGTTCGAGCTGGCCGACGGTGGCACGCTGTTTTTGGACGAGGTGGGCGAGCTGTCGCTGGCGGTGCAGGCCAAGCTGCTGCGGGTGCTGCAGGGCGGCCAGTTGCAGCGCCTGGGCTCAGACCGCGAGCACCGGGTGGACGTGCGGGTGATTGCCGCCACCAACCGCGACCTGGCCCAAGAGGTGCGCGCGGGCCGCTACAGGGCCGATTTCTACCACCGCCTCAGCGTCTACCCGCTGCCGGTGCCACCGCTACGCGAGCGCGGGCACGACGTGCTGCTGCTGGCCGGGCATTTTCTGGAGCTGAACCGCTCCCGCCTGGGCCTGGGCAGCCTGCGGCTGGATGCCGATGCCCAGGCCGCCCTGCTAGCCCACCCCTGGCCCGGCAATGTGCGCGAGCTGGAGCATTTGATCGCCCGCAGCGCCCTTAAAGCCCAGCAAGGCGCAGCCCCCCGGGCGCGCATCGTCAGCCTGACGGCGGCGCATCTCGCACTCGACAGCGACCTGGCACCGCAATTGCAAGTGCCCAGCGTACCGGCAGACACCGGAGCCCCGGTCGATTTGCGCACCTCGGTAGACGACCACCAGCGCCAGCGCATCGCCGCCAGCCTGCAACGCTTTAATGGCAACTGGGCCTCGGTAGCGCGCGAACTGGGCCTGCACCGGGCCAATTTGGTCCGGCTGGCGCGTCGCCTGGGCTTGCGTTCAGGCTAAGATTTCAGACCTCCAAAAAAAGAAAGCCCCCCATGGACTTCCCCCTGCACCAACTCAGCATGACGGTCTTGATGACCCCCGACATGGCCAATTTCTCGGGCAACGTGCACGGCGGCGCGGTGCTCAAGCTGCTCGACCAGGTGGCCTACGCCTGCGCCAGCCGCTACGCCGGGCGCTATGTGGTCACGGTGAGCGTGGACCAGGTGATGTTTTTACAGCCCATCCACGTGGGCGAACTGGTGACCTTTTTGGCCAGCATCAACCATGCGGGCACCTCGTCGATGGAGGTGGGCATCAAGGTGGTGGCCGAAAACATCCGCGACCATGCGGTGCGCCATGTAAACAGCTGCTTCTTCACCATGGTGGCGGTAGACGACAACCGCAAGCCCGCGCCCGTGCCGCCTTTGCTGCCCGCCACGCCGGACGAAAAGCGCCGCTTCGAGCAGGCGATTTTGCGCAAGAATCTGCGCAATGAACTGCGCAACCGGTTCAAGGCAATCAAAGAAACTTCTGAATAAAATCAGGCTCCAGCGCTTATTCCATAAGCGCAAGAAGCTACTAAATAAATAGCAAACGCTATTTATCGATGCTGCTGCCCATGTCGTCCAGCCAGAGCACGCGGTCGGCGTAGCACTGCAAGTCGGCCGACAAGGTGGCCTGCGCGCCGTTGATCCAGACCTCTTTGCGCAGGTCGGACTTGAGGTAGGAGATGGCATCTTCAAAGTCGCCATCGCCCGCCGACAAAATCACCCGGTCGTAAATGCCCTGGGCGGCCAGCTTGATCATCAGGGTGGCAATCGCCACGTCCACGCCTTTTTGCACCGTGCGGTCAAACCGCGTGCCGCACGACGGGCATTGGTTGTGCTGCTCCTTGAGCTTGTAGAGCTGCACCCGCATCTGCGGACCCTTGGGCGGCGCAGACTTGATCCAGGTATGGAAGGCGTTTTGCGCCTCGGCGTTGGGGTCGCCGGTGGAATTGAGGTAGTAGCTCTCGTAAATCGGGCCACCGTTGGCCCGGACCAGCTCGTTCTTCAGCTTCAGGTAGTCAAAGCCGTTGGGACGCGAGCGGCCAAAGTTGTACATGTAGGCGGCATCGACGATCCAGACAGTCTTCATGGGGGTCACGGGTTCAATTCAATTCGTAAAGTTCGAGGGGCAGGCCGTCGGGGTCGGCAAAAAAGGTGAAGCGGCGGCCCGTAAATTCATCGACCCGCACAGGTTCGACAAAGACACCATCGGCCTGCAGGCTGGCGATGTTGGCATCCAGATCCGCCACCACAAACGCCAAGTGCCGCAGCCCGCAAGACTCGGGCCGGGACGGGCGCGGCGGCGGCGTAGGGAACGAAAACAACTCGATCTGCGAGCCATCGGCCAGCGCCAGATCCAGCTTGTACGACTGCCGCTCGATCCGCAGATTTTCAGCGATGACCCGCAGGCCCAGGATGCGGGTGTAGAAATCTTTGGACCGGGCGTAGTCCGAGCAGATGATGGCGGCGTGGTGGAGGCGGGCGAGGTGCATCATGGGTGGGAGCTTACCGCGCTACGGTGTCGGCTTCACGCAAAAACTGCTGTGCGTGCCTCCGCACCCCAGCCTGCACCGCATCCCACACTCTGGGCGGAAAGTCAGGCGGCAACCGGGTTTGCACTTGGTCCAGAGCTGCATCCACGCGCCACACCATGCCTTGCATCTGCGGCCACACATTCGGCGCGCCGCAACTTTGCGCCAGGGCTTGCCAATGCCGCACGCGGATTTCACCCAGCTTGTAGTGCTTGGTTTTGGCCCGCAGCGCCATGGCCATCGTGGCTTTGTGTTCGGACACCAGATTAGGCCCCTCGCCGATGATGGGCCAGGCAGACAGCACGTCGTACAACGGGGTCAGGCCAAATGTGCCACCCCTTTGGTGCGATAGCGAATAGTTCTTGGCATGCCCATCGGTGGCGGCCAGCAGCCAGAAGGCGAGCTGGGTCAGCGCGAAATGGGCGCAGTCATCCGCGGCCTGCGCGCTGCCCACCAGCACGTCCAGGCAGTTGCGCATCGAAGGGCCGCCGTCGGATTCGTACTTCTTCAAGGGCGATGTGCCGGTAGCCTGGCACAGGTCCTCCTGGGGCAGCCGGGCGATCCAGGCCACTGTGGGCGGGGTAAAGCCGGGGCGGTTGTGCTGAAGATCCCCCAGGTTTTGCCAGCGCCGGTCAAAGCGCTCGACCACCAAGGTTTTTTGGGTGCCAAACCGCGCCATCTCGGTGGTGGCCACGCGCAAGCCCAGCGCCGCCACGATCTGCGCGCACAGCCATTCGTTTTCGACCGAATGGCGCATGTCGGCCCGCATATTGCCCACCAGGCCCAAGGGGAGTTTGAGGATGTGCGTGGTGGGCGTGGCACCCTGCGGGCGCTGCCACGCTCCTCCAAAGCGCAGCAAGGCAGTTTTCTCCTGTGCCCCGGCGATGGAGATGCGAAAGTCGCCGTCGTCCTGGTGCTGGCCCAGGGGTGCATCGGTGGTGGCGGTACGCAGGATGCGTTCGACATCGGCATCGGTGAGTGGCTCGCACTCCACCCGGTTCCAGTCCTGGGGCGGCACACCTTCAGGCAATATTTGCACCGCCCCCACGCAGTCGCGGCCAATGGCGGCCAGCAGATCAAAGGCCTGCGTAGACTTGGTCTTGAAGCGCGACACCAGGCGCTTGCGGATATCCAGACTGTCGGGTAACAGATTTTCAAAATAATTCGCCACTGCCGCGCCCCGGTGCTCTCCGTTGCCCTCGGTAAATGGCAGCGACAAGGACAAGGCACGACCCCAAACAGCGCGGGTCCAGGAGTCGTCGTACTGGAAGGTCTGCACCCCGTTGCGCGAGGTGGACCACACGCCCACATAGCGACCATTCATCCAAAGATGAAGTGCCGCCATTACCAGTCACCGTCCAGGGTAGGAGCTATGGGTGGGGGCAACGCTTCACTGACAAAATGCGCTTTCGGCACCAAAGCATCGCTAGCGGCCAAAGGCAGTTCCTCCAAGCCCATACGCACGCCCAGGGCGGAAAAAACCCGTAATAGCTGTTCGACGCTGATGGACAGCGGGTCACCTTCGATGCGGGCCACACGGGCCTGGCTCAGCCCCAGCTTGCCCCCCAGATCCGCCTGACTCAATCCCCTGGCATGGCGAAGCGCCCGCAGATGCGTAGACAACTGAGAAGGGATTTGGATTGCGTAGGCCATGCTGTATTTTATGCGCCATTAAGCATTTATGCAAAAAATGCCGAATCCAGCATAAAGACACATTACTCCTAATCTGGCATATTACAGCGCCATCGCCTCCCGCACCGCCGCCAGCTGCCGCCGCGACACCATCAGCGGCTCGTCCAGGCCTTGCAGGCGCACCGCCCAGCCTTCGCCCTCCTCGGGGTCGAAATGCTTTTCCAGCGCCCGCAGGGCCCTGCGGGACACCAGCGCGTTGCGGTGGACGCGGATGAACACGCTGGCATGGCGCTGCTCCAGATCGCCCAGCGCGCCGTCCAGGATGTAGTGCTTGGTGGCGGTGCGTACGGTGATGTACTTCAGCTCGGCCTTCAGGTACAGCACGCTGCTCAGCGGCAGCCGCTCGGTGCGGCCCCGGTCGTGGATCAGCAAAAAATCATCAGCCAAATCGGGCTCTACCGCCCTATTGATGGGCGTGAGGCGCTCTATTTTTTGTAGTGCTTGCTGCAAACGCTCCAAACGCACGGGCTTGGTCAGGTAGTCCACCGCCTCCACCTCGAAGGCCTGCAGCGCGTACCCAGCGTGGGCGGTGACGAACACCACGGCGGGCGGCGGGGTCTGGCCGCGCAGCAATTGCGCTAGGTGCACACCGTCCATGCCGGGCATGTGGATGTCGAGCAGCACCACATCCACGCTCTGGGTTTGCAGCAGCGCCAGCGCCTGCTCGGCGTTGGCCGCCTCGCCCGCGACCTCGGCAGCGGGCGCTGTGCAGTCGCCCAGCAGGGTGCGCAGGCGGGCGCGGGCCAGCGCTTCGTCGTCCACCACCAGCACGCGCAAGGTCTTCATACCGGAATCTCGATGCGGACCAGGTACACGCCGTCCTTGAACGTAGCCTGGAACTGGCTTTGCATGTCGTGCAGCAGGCCCAGGCGGTCGCGCACGTTGTCCAGCGCCAGGCCGTGGCCGGGCACGCCCTGGCCACCGGGCACGGTGTTGGCAATCTTGATGACCACGGTACTACCCCGGCGCTCGGTGGAGATGTGCACGTCTGCCCCGCTGGCGCTGGGTTCCACGCCGTGTTTCACCGCGTTTTCTACCAGGGGCTGCAACAACAGCGGCGGCAACTGGGCACCGGCGGCACGCGGGTCCAGCGCCCAGTGGATGCGCAGGCGCTCGCCAAAACGCACCTGTTCGATGGACAGGTAGCGCTCGGCCAGCGTGGTTTCGGCGGCCAGCGTGACGGATTCGCCCTGGTCTACCAGCGCATGGCGAAACAGGTCGCTCAGATCTTCCAGCAGGGCCTCGGCCTTGGCGGGTTCGGCGCGCACCAGGGCGATGGCGCTGTTCAAGGTGTTGAACAAGAAATGCGGGCGGATACGGGCCTGCAGCTCGCCCAGCCGCGCCGTGGTGGCCGCCGGGGTACGGGCGCGGGCGCGCAGCACCAAACCGGCCACCACCAGAGCCGACAGCCAGGCCCCGGCCGCCGCACTGGCCAGCCAGGGCACGGGGTCCAGCAGGCCAATCAAGGCCAGCATGCCGCAGCCGTACAGCCCGGCCAGCGCGCCCAGCACCACGCCGCCCAGGTTTTGCGCGTGCTGCGGCAGGCGCGCCAACGGGCGTTTCAGGCTGCACGCGGCCAGCAGCCACACCAGCACGGCGGGCAGCGTGCCACCGGTCCACAGCGCCAGCCGCGTAAGCCAGTCCCAACTACTCTGCGCGCCAAACAAGGCCGCCACCGCCACGGCCACCTCCACAAACAGCACCGCGCGCAAGATCACGCCCGCCTGGCAGGCATCGAACACCAGCGCCGTGCGGGGCGGCGGTACGGGCGTGGAGGCCAGTGGCTGGAAGCCCGATAAAATTTGCGGTTCTTGCATACCAGCCGATTATGGGGAAATTGATCCCCGCTGGTACGCCACCTCCTCCCATCTGGTAATCCTGCATGTCTTCCCACAACCAACTCGACAAAAAATCCGAAGCCTGGTCGGCGCTGTTCTCTGAGCCCATGAGCGACCTGGTCAAGCGCTACACCTCCAGCGTGTTTTTTGACAAGCGCCTGTGGCAGGCCGACATTGCGGGCAGCCTGGCGCACGCCGAAATGCTGGCCGCCCAGGGCATCATTGCCGCGCAAGACCATGCCGACATCCAGCGCGGCCTGGCGCAGATCAGTGGTGACATCGAGTCTGGCAACTTTGAATGGAAGCTGGACCTGGAAGACGTGCACCTCAACATCGAAGCCCGCCTGACCCAGCTGGTGGGCGATGCGGGCAAACGCCTGCACACCGGCCGCAGCCGCAACGACCAGGTGGCCACCGACGTGCGCCTGTGGCTGCGCGGCGAGATGGACCTGATCCAGGGCCTGTTGACCGATCTGCAACTGGCCCTGGTGGCCATTGCCGACAAAAACGTGGAAGTGGTGATGCCCGGCTTCACCCACCTGCAGGTAGCCCAGCCGGTGAGCTTTGGCCACCACATGCTGGCCTATGTGGAAATGTTCGCCCGCGATGCCGAGCGCATGCTGGACGTGCGCAAACGCGTGAACCGCCTGCCGCTGGGCAGTGCTGCGCTGGCTGGCACCAGCTACCCGCTGGACCGCGAGCGCGTGGCCAAGACCCTAGGGATGGAGGGCGTGTGCCAGAACAGCCTGGACGCCGTGAGCGACCGCGACTTCGCCATCGAATTCACCGCCGCCGCCAGCATCGCCATGGTGCACATCAGCCGCTTGAGCGAAGAGCTGGTGCTGTGGATGAGCCAGAGCTTTGGCTTCATCGACATTGCCGACCGCTTTTGCACCGGCTCCAGCATCATGCCGCAAAAGAAAAACCCCGACGTGCCCGAGCTGGCACGCGGCAAGACGGGCCGCGTGGTCGGGCACCTGATGGGCCTGATTACCCTGATGAAGGGCCAGCCCCTGGCCTACAACAAGGACAACCAGGAAGACAAGGAGCCGCTGTTCGACACCGTGGACACGCTCAAGGACACGCTGCGCATCTTTGCCGACATGGTCGGCGGTATCACCGTCAAGCCCGAGGCCATGGAACGCGCCGCCCTGCGCGGCTACGCCACCGCCACCGACCTGGCCGACTACATGGTCAAGAAAGGCCTGCCCTTCCGCGACGCGCACGAGGTGGTGGCACACGCGGTGAAGGCAGCGATTGCCAAGGGTGTAGACCTGTCCGAGCTGCCGCTGGACGTGCTGCAAGGCTTCAACGCCAAGATCGAGCCGGACGTGTACGAATGTTTGAGCCTGCGCGGCTCGCTGAACGCCCGCAACATCCTGGGCGGCACCGCCTGGGCCCAGGTGCGGGCACAGATCGCCCGCCACCGGGCGCGCCTGGCCGCATAAGTTTCACTACGTAATTGATAGCTTCTTGTGCTTATGGAATAAGCGCTAGCGGCCTAAATTACCGGATAAATGTCTTTGCGCAGGAATTTCAGCAGTTCCCCACTCGTCCGCTGGCTTGGTGACCTTGAACCACCCGAGGCTGCGGCCGTGGGTGGGGCGGACGCATCGCGCCAGGACGTTGCGCAAAAACTCAGCCAATGGGTGGGCGTGTTCGAGTCGGTCACGCTGCACGCGGCGCACCAGTCGGTGGGGCCGGTGACGGATACCCGTGCAGAGCGCGTGTCGCCAGACCAGGTGGCCGCACTGCAGGCGCAATGCCGCCAGGTGCAACAAACGCTGGTGCGCGCCATCGACAAAAACGAGGCGGCGGATACCAGCGCCAAGCGTGGCCGCCATCCGCTCAACCAGCCCGAACCCGCCCCGATCGCCGAGGTGGACTTTGCCCCGTACCGCCAGCACTACCTCGACCAGCAACGCAGCATGAAGCTGGCGGTCGGCCCCCTGCGCAACCAGGTACGACAAACCCTGGCCCAGGCCTCCCCCGCGCTGCGGCAGTTGGCGACTTTGGACGCGGTGTGGGAGCAACTGCTGGACGGCCACGCGCAAAAGCTGACGGCGACCGTACCAGTGCGGCTGCAGCGGCGGTTTGAGCATTTGCGCAAGCTGCACACGCAGCCCCCGGCCCAGGATGCATCGCTGTGGCGGCAACCGGGCGGCTGGTTGCATGGCTTCGGCAAGGAGCTGCAAGCGGTTTTGCGGGCCGAGCTGGACGTGCGGATGGAGCCGGTGTGGGGCTTGATGGAAGCATTCAGCAACGCTGAACAACAAGGTTAATGAAGAAGTACCAATGAACAGAATTGTTTTTGCAATGGCCTTCGCCATCGGTCTGGCGACCGTGGCCTGGGTGGGGATGGGTTTTGTCGGCGTGAGCTGGCTGGCCCTGGCCATGACCGTGGCGATTGGCGCGGTGTATGTGCTGGGGGCGTGGGAAGTGCAGCGCTACCGGGTGGCCACCACGGCGTTGACCGCTGCGCTAACCCATGTCGCGGAACCGACAGCATCGGGTGTGGTCGCCTGGCTGGACCGTGTGCCCGCAGCCCTGCGCCACCCGGTGCGCCTGCGCATCGAGGGTGAACGGGCCGCCCTGCCTGGCCTGGCGCTCACGCCCTACCTGGTGGGTCTGCTGGTGATGCTGGGCATGCTGGGCACCTTTCTGGGCATGGTGATCACCTTCAAGGGGGCCGTTTTTGCCCTCGAAGGATCCACCGACCTGCAGGCCATCCGCACGGCGCTGGCGGCACCCATCAAGGGGCTGGGGCTGTCGTTTGGCACCTCGGTGGCGGGGGTTGCCACCTCGGCCATGTTGGGCCTGTTATCGGCCCTGGGGCGGCGAGAGCGGCTGGACGTGGTGCGCCAGATCGACACCTTGGCGGCCACGGTTTTCCGCCCGTTGTCACAGGCCCACCAGCGCCAGGAAGCCTTCAAGGCGCTGCAGGTACAGGCGCATACCTTGCCCGACGTGGTAGACCGCCTGCAAGCCATGGTGGAAGGGCTGGAACGCCGCAGCGCGCAACTCAACACGCAACTGCAGACTCAACAAGACCGCTTAAGCACGCAACTGCTGAGCCAACAGGACCAGTTCCACCGCGATGTCAGCGGGGTCTACACCCAACTGGCCCAGTCCGTGGGCACCTCGTTGCAAGACAGTTTGGTGGCCGGGGCCAAGGCGGCGGGCGAGAGCCTGCAGCCGGTGGTGCAGGCCGCCATGGCAGAGATCGCGCAGGAATCCCAACGTGTGCACCAGCGCGTGCTGGAGGCCACCCAGGCGCAAATCAGCGGCCTGACCCGCGAGCTCGGCAGCACGGCGCGCAGCGTGGGCGATGGCTGGGCCACGGCGCTGCAGCAGCATGCGCGCAGCAGCGAAGACCAGGTTGCCCAATTGGGCCAAACGCTGGCCAGCTTCAGCACCACGTTTGAACAGCGCTCCGCAACGCTGCTGGCCACCGTGCACGAGGCCGCCGCCGCATCGCAAAGCCAGCAGATGGCGAGCGACCAGCAACGGCTGCAGGGCTGGACCCAGGCATTGGAAGCCATGGCCACCCAGCTGCAGGGCGAATGGCAGCGCGTGGGCACCCAAACCCTGGCCGACCAGCGCTCGGCCAGCCTGTCGCTGGCACAGACCACCAGCGACATCACCGACCGTGCCAGCCAGCAGGTCGGCCAGACGCTAATGGGGGTGGCCGAGGTGCTGGCCCGCTCCGAAGCCCTGGTGCAGTCGCGCACCGAGACGGAAGCCCGCTGGGCCACGCAACAAGGCGAACGCATGGAGCAACTGGCGGCGTTGTGGCGCAGCGAACTCGGCGCGCTGCGGGCCGAAGAAGCCCGCCGGGGCGTGGCCGCCGTGGAGCGCCTGGACGCACTGCAGACCGCCCTGGCCAGCCACCTCGCCACGCTGGGCACGGCGCTGGAAGCCCCCATGACCCGGCTGATGCAAACCGCCGCCGAAGTGCCGCAAGCCGCCGCAGGCGTGATCACCGAACTGCGCCAGGAAATGACCCGCCTCAGCGAGCGCGACAACCTGGCTTTCGAAGAACGCTCCAGCCTGCTGGAAAAAATCAGCACGCTGCTGCAGCACCTGAACCAGGCATCCAACGCGCAGCAGGCGGCGATCGAGTCGCTGGTGGCCTCGGCAGCCACGGTGCTGGACCAAGCCGGTCAGCAGTTTGCCAACACCCTGGGCACCCACGCGGGCCAGGCGGCAGATGTGGCCGCCCATGTGGCAGGCAGCGCGGTGGAGCTGGCCAGCCTGGGCGAAGCCTTCAGCCACGGGGTGCAACTGTTCAGCGCCAGCAACGACAAGCTGATGGACAGCCTGCAGCGCATGGAGGGCAGCATCGGCCAGTCGGTGGCGCGCAGTGACGAGCAACTCGCCTATTACGTGGCCCAGGCCCGCGAGGTGATTGACCTGAGCATCAGCTCGCAGCAGGGGCTGGTGGAAGACCTGCGTAGACGCGGCAGCAAGCCCGCCGTATCCGCCGCATTGGCCAAAGAGAGCGTGGCATGACCGGCACCGATGGCCTGGGTGAGATTGACGACGACAGCATCGCGCAGGCCGCGCCGGTCTGGGCGGTGTTTGGCGACCTGATGGCGGGCCTGCTGGGCGCATTTGTGCTGATCCTGGTGGGCGTGCTGGTGGTGCAAATGGACCTGGTGGCCAACCTGCAGGCCGAGGTGGGCAAGCGCCAGGCCGAAGAGCAACGCCGCATGGCACTGGAAAAAGCCCTGGCCATTCCGCTGGCGGCAGGCCGGGTCACGCTGAACAATGGCCGCATCGGCATCAGCGGCAATGTGCTGTTCCCGGTCAATTCCGACCAATTGCGCCCTGAAGGGCAGCAGCTGCTGAAAAGCCTGGTGCCCGCGCTGCAGTTGGTCCTGGGTGAACGCGACGACATGCTGATGGTCAGCGGCTTTACCGACGACAAACCCATTGGGGACGGCAACCAGCGGTTTGCCGACAACCTGGAGCTATCGGCCCAGCGCGCCCTCAAGGTGACCCGTGGTTTGATCGATGCAGGCATGCCCTCGTCCAAGGTGTTTGCTGCGGCTTTCGGTGCCGAGCAGCCGGTGGCCTCCAACACCAGCGAAGAGGGCCGCGCGCTAAACCGGCGCGTGGAAATGGCCCCGGTGCCCCGGTCTGCCAAGCCATGAGCGAAGCGGGAGCGTCGCCGTCGCTACAGTCGCTGCGCAGCGCCGATGCCCAGCGCTTCGATCCCGCACGCTTCCATTACCTGGAAGTGCTATCGCGCCGCGCATCCTCGGCCACGGGCGCGCTACAGCCCATTTTGCAGGCCAAGCTGGCCACGGCACTGGCCGACTACAGCCTGCGCTTGGGGCAGGCGCAGGGCTTGCGCCGACCCGTTTCAAACCGCGGCGCTGGGCCGCTGGCGGAACTGAACCACTACATCCGCCGCACCACGCAGCCAAGCCACCACCACGGGCCCCGGCCAGAGCTGAAAAGCGTGCGCGGTTTCCGGGAGGTATGGTCCAAAATCGCCGCCATCGACCACATGGACCAGGCCATGGTGCGCGGCCCCGAAAACGCTGGCCCGCTGAACCCCCACATGCTGGTACTGCGCTCCCTGGCGCTGATGCGCCAGCTCTCGCCCGACTACCTGCAGCGTTTTCTGTCGCACGTGGACTCGCTGCTGTGGCTGGACCAGGAAAACCAGAAACACACACCGCCAGAGGCCAAGCCAGTGCGTCGAAGTCGGCCCAAGAAATAGGTGCGGCTCGCGGCTCAAGTTCCGCGCCTCAATTGCTATTAAATATGGAGCTACTCGTGCTTATGGAATAAGCACAGGCAGCTCTTTTCATTCAAATCCAGAAAACCACGCCATCCCTTGAGACATATCAAGGATTGCAGCTCGGCATCGGCCACAGAATGGGGCTTCATCCACCCACTTTGCGCAAAGGCTCCCCATGCTGAAACACATTTTGTTGGCTACTGACGGATCGACAGCGTCTGACCATGCCGCCACCCTGGCCGTGGATTTGGCCCGCAGTATCGGTGCCAAATTGACGGCGTTGTACGCGGTAGACCCCTACCCCTATCTCGGCATGGGCATGGGCGAAATCAACACCCTGGGGCTCAGCTATTACAAGCAGGCTGCGCAAGAAGAGGCCACAACAGCCCATGCCAAGGTCGCCGCGCTGTGCCAGCAAGGTAGCCCGGTGGTCTTCAACCCCGTGGTGCTGGAGGAGCGCGATGTGGTCAGCGCCATTGTGGAATACGCCCAGACCGAAAAGGCCGACCTGATCGTCATCGGCTCCCATGGCCGCACCGGCGTGGCCCGCATGGTGCTGGGCAGCATCGCCACCAAGATCCTGGCCGAGTCCACACTGCCGGTGCTGGTTGCCCGCTAATTAAGCTTCGCCTAAGCCCCGCATGGGCATACTCGCCCCATGCGCTTGCTGTTGGTAGAAGACGACCCCATGATCGGTGAAACCGTGCTCGACGTGCTGCGCGCCGAGCACTTCGCCGTGGACTGGGTCAAAGACGGCGTGATGGCCGACACCGCCTTGCGCAGCGCGCCCTACGACCTGGTGCTGCTCGACCTGGGCCTGCCCCGGCGCGACGGGCTGGACGTACTCAAAGCCCTGCGCCAGCGCAAAGACAGCACCCCGGTGCTGGTGGTCACCGCCCGCGACGCGGTGGCCGACCGCATTGCCGGGCTAGATGCCGGGGCCGACGACTACGTGCTCAAGCCCTACGATATCGACGAACTGCTGGCCCGCATCCGCGCCCTGACCCGGCGCAGCGCAGGCCGCGCCGACCCGGTGCTGGAGGTGCACGGCCTGCGCCTGAACCCCGCCACCTTTGAGGCCACCCGCGACGGCCAGCCCGTCACCCTCTCAAAACGCGAATGGGCCGTGTTGGAGGCGCTGATGGCCCGCCCCGGCGTGGTGTTTTCGCGTGCCCAGCTGGAAGAAAAGCTCTACAGCTGGAAAGACGACGTGAGCAGCAACGCGGTCGAGGTCTACATCCACGGCCTGCGCAAAAAGCTGGGCGCAGAGCTGATCCAGAACGTGCGTGGCTTGGGCTACGTCATGCCACGATGAACTCGATCCGCCGCCGCCTGCTGGGCTCGGTGATGACCGCCATCGTGGTCGCGGCCCTCTTTCAGGCCGCGTCCGCCTACCGCGGCGCGCTGCAGCAGGCCGATGAAATGTTCGACTACCACCTGCAGCAAATGGCCTTTGCGCTGCGCAATGGCGTGCCCAGCCAAAGCGCCGCAGCACCCGATGATGCTGAATACGAGGTGCAAATCTGGAGCGCCAACGGCGTGCAGCTGTTCCAGTCGCACCGCAACCGCCTGCCACCGCAGGCCGTGCTGGGCTTTTCGGACGTGGAACAGAACGGCACGCGCTACCGCGTCTACTCCATCCAGACCCCGGCGCAAACCATCCAGATCGCCCAGGACCTGAGCGCCCGCCAGGCCCGCGCCCGCGCCCTGGCCGTGCGGGCGATGCTGCCCATGGCAGTGATAGCCCCGCTGCTGATGGCCGCGCTGTGGTGGGCCATACGCCACGCCTTGAAGCCGCTGGAACGTACCCGCCAGCAGGTGGCCGCGCGTGCGGTGGACGACCTGTCGCCCCTGCCCGAAGCCGACCTGCCCGACGAGGTGCGGCCCCTGGTGCGCGAGCTGAACCTGCTGTTTGGCCGCGTGCACACCGCCTTTGCTGCACAAAAGTCGTTTGTGGCCAATGCCGCGCACGAGTTGCGCTCGCCGCTCACCGCCCTCAAGCTGCAGGCCCAGGCGATGGACCGCGCCCCCGACGCACCCACCCGCAGCATCGCCATCGCCCGGCTGCACCAGGGCATAGACCGCGCGGTGCGGCTGATGAACCAGCTGCTGGTGCTGGCCCGGCAAGAATCGGCCAACGACACGCCGCCCGAGCGCATCGCGCTGCACGACCTGGTGCGCCTGGGTGTGGAAGAGGCTCTGCCACAGGCCCAGGAACGCCATATCGACCTGGGTGTCCACCTCGGCGATGCGGTGCAAATGCAAGGCCACCCCGATGCCCTGCGCATCCTGCTGCGCAACCTGCTGGACAACGCGCTGAAATACACCCCGGAGCAAGGTCGGGTGGATGTGGCCATCACGTCTGAAAACGGCGCGCCCGTGCTGACCGTGGAAGACTCCGGCCCCGGCATTGCGCCCGCCGATCTGGAAAAAGTGTTTGACCGCTTCTACCGCAGCGCCGAGGCCACGGCGGGCGGCAGCGGGTTGGGCCTGGCGATTGCGCAGGCGATTGCCCAGGCGCACGGCGCGAAACTGCGGCTGGACGCATCGCCCACGCTGGGCGGCTTGCGCGTGGCGCTGGTGTTTACAAACCCGCCAGCAGCTCTGCAAACGCCTGCGACCGGCCCTGGCGCGAAGCGTTCTTGACGGCGGCGGGGTCGGGCAGGCGCACCGCCTGGGCCC
The DNA here is from genome assembly GCF_056521425.1 of Rhodoferax sp. LS1P39. Classification (NCBI taxonomy): domain Bacteria; kingdom Pseudomonadati; phylum Pseudomonadota; class Betaproteobacteria; order Burkholderiales; family Comamonadaceae; genus Rhodoferax; species Rhodoferax sp. LS1P39. Next base: position 22,809 of record NZ_JBWMAV010000023.1, read on the forward strand.
GCACATCCGCCACAAACTGCGGCAACAGGGCCGCAATTTCGTCGGCCGAGTCGATGCGCGCCATGGCCTCTAGCCCGGCACCGCGCAGCACACCAGCGGTATCGCCCACCGGGTCGGTCAGGCCGAGGATGGGGCGGCCCGCGCGCAGGTATTCGTAAATCTTGGCGGGAATCTGGGCGTTGCAGTTGCTGGCCTGCATGACCAGTAAGGCATCCACCGACAGCATTTCAGCCAGGGCCTCGCGGTAGGGCACGGCAGGGCTGAGCTCGATGAAATCCTGCACGCCGTGCTGGGTGGCCAACTGGGTCAGCATGTCGTCATGGGCCGAGGCGCGGAAACGGATTTGCAACTGCCGGGCCGTCAACGCCCCGCTTGCCTTGAGGCGCTGCAGGGCCTGGAACAGCTGGGTCGGGTCGCGCTCGGACGGGTAGACGATGCCGCTGTGCAGCAGCACCACGGGCTGGTCGTCGGTCAACGGGCGGCTCGCCACGGCGGGCGCGTGGGCAAAGCTCTCTTCGTCATAGCCGTTTTCCAGTACGGTAATGCGGCTGGCGGCCTGGGGGTAGCGCTCGCGGTACATCTGCGCCGCGCCGGGGGTGGTGAAGACGCTGCGGCTGGCCTGCTCTACCGCTTCCTGCTCGATACGCTGGTAGCTGCGCCAGGTGATGGGATCGGCGGGGTAGCCGTCTTGCGCCATCGGGTCGCGGAAGTCGGCAATCCAGGGCAAACCCGTCTTTTGGTGCAACTGCTGGGCGATCACGTGGGCGGTGGCGATGGGGTAGGTAGACCAGATCGCGTCGGGCTTGCATTCCTTGATGAGTTGCAGACCCTGGCGCACTGCGTCAAAGCGCCAGCTGATCCAGCGGTCGGGCCGGGCCATCCAGCCCATGTAGCGGCCCTGGATGTTCAGGTGTCTGGCCGTGTCGAGGGCGAAGGCGCGGCGCACCACGGTGCCTTCGGGCACGTCGTTCATCAGGTCTGGGCTGGTGCGCTCGTAGGCGCGCGGATCGGCGGTCAGCACCACCGGCTTCCAGCCCAGGGCGGGCAGGTGCTGCACAAAGCGCAAGGTCCGCTGGATACCACTGCTGCCCGCCAGCGGCGGGAAGTGGTAGGCGATCATCAAAACTGTTTTCACACGGGAAGCCTTGTAAATTTCTGCTGAGATCATACGGGGAGAAGCGTTACACACGCATCCGGCAGAATCGCCTGCACCTATGACATCCACCTCTCTTTTGCGTTACACCCGATTTTTAGCCCTGTGGCTGCTGCTGTGCGGCGTGGCCATGGCCCAGAGTGCGGCCAACACGCTACAGGTCGGCCCCCTAAGAACTATCAAAACAATAGCTGCTGCCGCCCGTCTGGCAAGCGCAGGCAGCATTATTGAAGTAGATGCAGGCGAGTACGTGGGCGACGTGGCCGTATGGACCCAGCCCAACCTGACGCTGCGCGCCGTGGGTGGGCGGGTGCGCCTGCAGGCCAACGGCATGGCGGCAGAGGACAAAGCCATCTGGGTGGTGCGCTCGCCGAAGTTCACCGTGGAAGGCTTTGACTTCGAGGGTGCGCAGGTGGCGGGCCGCAATGGCGCAGGCATCCGCTTTGAATCCGGCTGGCTGGTGGTGCGCAACTGCAGCTTCATGCACAACGAAATGGGCCTGCTCACCAGCAACGACCCCCAGGCCGTGCTGGAGGTGGAAAACAGCGAATTCGCCTACAACATGCGCCCCGACGGGCACAACCACAACCTCTACATCGGCCAGATCGCCCGCGCAACTATTACCGGAAGTTACCTGCACCACGCCCGCACCGGCCACCTGCTGAAAAGCCGCGCGGCCATCAACCACATCTTGTACAACCGTCTGACCGACGATGGCGGCAGCGCCAGCTACGAGCTGGAGTTTCCCAACGGCGGCGTGGCGGTAGTGCTGGGCAACACCATCGAACAGGGCCCGCAGACCGAGAACCCCGCCCTCATCTCCTTCGGGGCCGAGGGCTACAGCTGGCCCGTCAACCGGCTCAGCCTGGCCTACAACACCCTGGTAGACGACCTGCCCAGCGGCGGCTCTTGGCTAAAGATCAAACCCGGGGCCGATGCCGTGCTGGCCGTGAACAACCTGCTGGTCGGCACAGCGCCGCTGCAGGCCACCGCGTCGGAAGACTTCCGCAACAACTTCCACACCGACCGCAGCAGCTTCATGCCCGGTGGCGACTACCGGCTGCAGGCGCGCTCGCCGCTGCGGGGCAAAGCCATCGCCATAGACAAAACCCTGCAAGCGCAGCGTGAATATAGTCACACCGCCAAGAGCATCGCCTTGGGCAATGCCCCGCATAATCCCGGGGCGATGCAGCGCAGCCCAGCGCCTCGGCCCTGATATTTTTGCTTTCTACGCCTCCACTATGTCCTCACACACCCCCTCCCTGGCATCCCTGGTACTTGGCAGCCCCCGCTTTACCGATGCCCGCCTGGCCGCCATCGCGGGCACCAACGGCCCGCTGGCCGCCTGGCAAGCCGCCTGCGCGGCCGATGCGACCAGCGCCGCACTGCAGGCCACGGGCGACTTCGCAGTGGGGCTGCAAGAGCCCTCGGGCCGCACGTTTTTGGCGGTAGACCGCTTTGCCATCCGCAGCCTGTGCTACCGGGTGGTGGACGGGCAGATCCGCTTTGCGGGCCGTGCCGACGAGCTGGCCGACGGTGCCGACATCGACCCCCAGGCCATCTTCGACTACCTGTACTTTCACGCCATCCCCTCGCCGCGCACCATTTTCAAAGGCGTGTTCCGCCTGCCGCCAGGGCATTACGCGTTGTTTGAGCACGGCAAGCTGACCGTCGCGCCGTACTGGGTGCCGACCTTCATCGAGCCGCGCAGCGCCTCATTCAGCAGCCTGCGCGAAGAGTTTCGCGGCCTGGTGCGCACCGCCGTCAACGCCCAGCTCGACGGCGGCACCGCCGCCTGCTTTTTGAGCGGCGGCACCGACAGCTCCACCGTGGCAGGCATGCTCAGCGAGATCGGCGGCAAGCAGGGCCAAAAAGCCGCCACCTACTCCATCGGCTTCGATGCCGAGGGCTACGACGAGATGGAATACGCCCGACTGGCGTCGCGCCACTTCAACACCGAGCACCACGAATACTACGTCACCCCCGACGACCTGGTGCGCAGCATTGCCGACGTGGCCCGCTCCTACGACCAGCCGTTTGGCAACTCGTCCGCCCTGCCCTCGTACTACTGCGCCCGCAAGGCCAAAGACGACGGCGTGACCAAGATTTTGGCCGGTGACGGCGGCGACGAGCTCTTTGGCGGCAACAGCCGCTACGCCAAGCAGCGCGTGTTCGGCTGGTACGACATGGTGCCCAGCGGCATCCGCAGCGGCCTGATGGAGCCGGTGCTGGCCAAAACCGCCGAGAGCAGCATCTCCCTGCTGAGCAAGGCCTCCAGCTATGTAGAGCAGGCCAAAGTGCCACTGCCCGACCGCCTGCAGATGTACAACCTGTTGCTGCGCCTGGGCGTGAATGACGTGCTGACCCCGGCGTTTCTGAGCCAGGTCAACATCCAGGGCCCGGCCGAACAGCAGCGCGGCATCTGGAACCTGCCCACCACCGGCAGCCAGCTCAACCGCATGCTGGCCTTCGACTGGCGCTACACCCTGGCCGAAAGCGACCTGCCCAAGGTCTGCGGCACCACCCGGCTGGCAGGCCTGCACGTAGGCTTTCCCATGCTGAACGAGGCGCTGCTGGACTTCTCGCTCAAGCTGCCGCTGGAGTACAAGCTCAAGGGCCTGAAGCTGCGCTGGTTCTTCAAGGAAGCCCTGCGCGGCTTTCTGCCCGACGAAATCTTGACCAAGAAGAAGCAAGGCTTCGGACTGCCCTTCGGCGTGTGGGCCACCCGCCACGACGGCCTCAAGAAGGTCGCCACCGATTCGCTGAACAGCCTAGCCACCCGCAACATCGTGCGCCCCGAGTTCATCCGCAGCCTGCTCACCGAGCGGCTGCAGGAGCATCCCGGCTATTACGGCGAAATGGTGTGGATTCTGATGATGCTGGAGCAGTGGCTGCAGGCGCATGCGCCCGAGTTCAAGATGCAGAATTAAGAAACGCTATCGTTTTTGATATCAAAAAAAAGAGCTGCTACCGCCGATGGAATGGGCGGTAGCAGCTCTTTTTATGCCTGAAAAAAGGCCTATTTTTTGTCTAAACGCATCTCGGCGGCCCGCGCATGGGCCTGCAGGCCTTCGCCGTAGGCCAGCTCGGCGGCGATACGGCCCAATTCCTGCGCACCGGCCTGGCTCACTTCGATGAGGCTGCTGCGCTTCTGGAAGTCGTACACGCCCAGCGGGCTGGAGAAGCGGGCCGTGCCGCTGGTGGGCAGCACGTGGTTGGGTCCGGCGCAGTAGTCGCCCAGGCTCTCCGAGGTATAGGCCCCCAAAAAGATGGCCCCGGCGTGCTTGAGCAGCGGCTCCCAGCGGTGCGGGTCGGTGCTGCTCACCTCCAAGTGCTCGGGGGCGATGCGGTTGCTGATCTCGCAGGCCTCTTCCATGCTGCGGGTCTGGATCAACGCGCCGCGGCCGGTGAGCGACTTGGCGATGATCTCGGCGCGGGGCATCTCGTTGAGCAGCCGGTTGATGGAGGCCTGCACCTGGTCGATATACGCTGCATCAGGGCACAGCAAAATGCTTTGCGCCAGCTCGTCGTGCTCGGCCTGGCTGAACAGGTCCATCGCCACCCAGTCGGGCGGCGTCGTGCCATCGGCCAGCACCAGAATCTCGCTGGGCCCGGCAATCATGTCGATACCCACGGTGCCGAACACGCGGCGCTTGGCAGCTGCCACGTAGGCATTGCCGGGGCCGGTGATCTTGTGCACGTTGGGGATGGTGGCCGTGCCATAGGCCAGCGCGGCCACGGCCTGGGCACCACCGATGGTGTAGGCGCGGGTGACACCGGCCACATAGGCGGCGGCCAGCACCAAGGCGTTTTTCTCGCCCCGCGGGGTGGGCACCACCATGATGATCTCGCCCACACCCGCCACGTGCGCGGGGATGGCGTTCATCAACACGCTGCTGGGGTAGGCGGCCTTGCCACCGGGCACGTAGATGCCCACGCGGTCCAGCGGCGTGACCTTTTGGCCCAGCAGGGTACCGTCCGCATCGCGGTAGCTCCAGCTCTCGCCCGAGGCCTTTTTCTGCGCCTCGTGGTAGCTGCGCACGCGGGCAGCTGCCGCCTGCAGGGCTTCGCGCTGGGCGGCGGGGATGGTGTCGAAGGCAGCCTTGAGCTCGGCCTGGGTCAGCTCCAGCTCGGCCAGCGTGTTCGCCTGCAGGCCGTCGAAGCGGTTGGTGTACTCCAGCACCGCCGCGTCGCCGCGCTGCTGCACGTCGGCCAGGATGTGGGCCACGGTGGTTTCAATCGCCGTGTCCGCCTCGGCAGACCAATGCAGGCGGGCCTTGAATTCAGCCTCAAAAGTGCTGCTAGCGCTTACCAAACGGGCGGGAGTAGCTACAAAAGTCATAGTATTCAGGTTTTTGCGCGCTCGGCCACCGCAGCGGCAAAGGCATCGATCATCGCGCGGATGGGGGCTTGCTTGAGCTTGAGCGCGGCCTGGTTCACCACCAGGCGCGAGCTGATGTCCATGATGCGTTCCACTTCCACCAAATGGTTGGCCCGCAGCGTGTTGCCGGTGGACACCAGGTCGACGATGGCATCGGCCAGGCCGGTCAGCGGGGCCAGTTCCATGCTGCCGTAGAGCTTGATCAGATCGACGTGCACGCCCTTGGCGGCGAAGAATTCGCGCGCGATGGCCACGTATTTGGTAGCGACCCGCAGGCGCGAGCCCTGCTTGACGGCGCGTTCGTAGTCAAAGTCGTTGCGCACGGCCACGCTGATGCGGCATTGGGCGATTTGCAAATCCAGCGGCTGGTACAGGCCCTGGCCACCATGCTCGATCAGCGTGTCTTTGCCGGTGATGCCCAGGTCGGCACCGCCGTTTTCCACATAGGTGGGCACGTCGGAGGCGCGCACGATGAGCACGCGCACGCCCGGCTGGTTGGTGTCCAGGATCAGCTTGCGGGACTTTTCTGGGTCGTCCAGCACCTCGATACCGGCAGAGCGCAAGAGCGGCAGCGTGTCGTCGAAGATGCGGCCTTTGGAGAGGGCAAGGGTGATCATTTCTTGACCCGCTCGATGTCGGCACCGATGCCGCGCAGCTTGGCTTCCATCTGGTCGTAGCCACGGTCCAGGTGGTAGATGCGGTCCACCACGGTTTCGCCCTCGGCCACCAGGCCGGCAATCACCAGGCTGGCGGAGGCGCGCAGGTCGGTGGCCATCACGGTGGCACCCGAGAGCTTGGCAATGCCTTCGATCACCGCCACCTTGCCGTCGATCTGGATGTGCGCGCCCAGGCGCACCAGCTCGTTGACGTGCATGAAGCGGTTTTCAAAAATCGTCTCGGTCACCTTGCTGGCCCCCTGGGCCACGCAGTTCAGGGTCATGAACTGGGCCTGCATGTCGGTGGGGAAACCGGGGTACTCGGTGGTGCGAAAGCTCTGCGCCTTGAGGTGGGTGTGGGCCGGGCCCGCAGACTGCACGCGGATGCCGTCGGCCTCGGGAGTCACGGTCACGCCCGCGGTGCGCAGCTTGTCGATCACCGCGTCCAGGTGGTCGGCGCGGCCATGCTGCAGCAGCACGTCGCCACCGGTGGCAGCCACGGCGCACAGGAAAGTGCCGGTCTCGATGCGGTCGGCCACCACCTGGTGGGTGCAGCCGTGCAGCGATTCCACGCCCTGGATGCGGATGCGGTGCGTGCCGTGGCCTTCGATCTTGGCACCCATCTTGATGAGCATTTCGGCCAGGTCGCTGATTTCCGGCTCTTGCGCGGCGTTTTCCAGAATGGTTTCGCCCTCGGCCAGGGTGGCGGCCATGAGAAAGTTCTCGGTGCCGGTGACGGTGACCATGTCGGTGGTGATGTGGCAGCCCTTGAGGCGGGTGCGTCCTGCCGGCAGCTTGGCGATCATGTAGCCGTGCTCGACCACGATCTCGGCCCCCATGGCCTGCATACCGAGGATGTGCTGGTCCACTGGGCGCGAGCCAATCGCGCAACCGCCGGGCAGCGATACGGTCGCCTCGCCAAAGCGGGCCAGCAGCGGGCCCAGGGCCAGCACCGAGGCGCGCATGGTCTTGACCAGCTCGTACGGCGCTTCGGGCGACGACAAATCACTGGCGTTGATGGTGACGGTGCCGTCTTCCGTGCGCTCAGCCGTAACGCCCATGTTGCGGATCAGCGTGAGCATGGTGGACACGTCTTGCAGGCGCGGCACGTTGGTGAGGGTGACCGGCTCGGCTGTCAACAGCGCGGCACAGAGCTCAGGCAGGGCGGCGTTTTTGGCACCGGAGATGCGGACCTGGCCTTGCAAAGTGCGGCCACCGCGGATGAGGAGTTTGTCCATGGGAAATGCTCTAAAAATTATTGAGGCAAGAAAGTGAAAGCACTACTGGGGTAGTGCTGCCCACTCGGCCGGGGTGTAGGTCTTCATCGACAGCGCATGCACCTCGTCGGTGTACATCTTGGAGCCCAGCGTGGCGTACACCCGCTGGTGGCGCTGGATGGCGCGGCGGCCTTCGAACTCAGCCGAGACGATGGTGGCGTACCAGTGGCGGCCATCGCCTTCCAGGGCAATGTGCTCGCAGGGCAGGTGCGATTGGATGATGGTTTGGAGTTCTTCAGCAGTCATTTTTGTTATCCACGGATTTTGTAGCCGATGCGCAGCAGGTTGACGGTGATGGCGCTCACCACCAGCAGGGCCGCGCCCACGATGCCCAGGCTGAGCCAGGGCGACACGTCGCTCACGCCAAAGAAGCCGTAGCGGAAGCCGTCGATCATGTAGAAAAACGGGTTCAGGTGGCTCACGGTTTGCCAGAAAGGCGGCAGGGAATGGATGGAATAGAACACGCCGCTCAAAAACGTCATGGGCATGATCACAAAGTTCTGGAACGCGGCCATCTGGTCGAACTTTTCGGCCCACAGCCCGGCAATGATGCCTAGCGTGCCCATCAGCGCCGCGCCCAGCACCGCAAACACGATGATCCACAGCGGGGCCTCGAAGCTGGCACCGGTGAAGATGGCGGTCACCGCAAACACGCCCACGCCCACCAGCAGGCCGCGCGCGATGGCCGAGCCCACGTAGGCCCAGAACCAGTCCCAGTGCGACAGGGGCGACAGCAGCACAAACACCAGGCTGCCCATGATCTTGCTCTGGATCAGCGACGAGGAGCTGTTGGCGAATGCGTTTTGCAGCACGCTCATCATCACCAGGCCGGGCACCAGAAAGGCGGTGTAGTTGATCGTGCCGTAGACCAGCGCCTTGCCTTCGAGCACGTGGCCGAAGATCAGCAGGTACAGCACGGCGGTGAGCACCGGCGCGCCCACGGTCTGAAAGCCGACCTTCCAGAAACGCAGCGATTCTTTGTACAACAGGGTTTGCCAACCGGTCATGCTGCCACCTCGCTGGCCACATAGCCGTTGGTCATTACATCGAGGAACACATCTTCCAGATCGGCCTTGCGGATTTCCACGTCCTCTGCCGTCAGCCCGGCTTCACGCACCGCCGCCAGGTAGCGCTCGATCTCGGCGGCGTTGTGCGCGGGGAACTGTACGATGCGGCCAGTAATGCGGGCCTGCTGCGCCAGGGCAAAGGGAAGTTCGCTATCGACTTTGAAGCGCAGCACATTGCTGGAGGCGTTTTTCAGCAGCTCGCTGGTGCGGTCCAGGGCGACGATGCGGCCTTTTTTCAGCATGGCGATGCGCGAGCACAGGGCTTCGGCCTCTTCCAGGTAATGGGTGGTGAGCAGCACCGTGTGGCCTTGTTTGTTGAGCTTGGCGATGAACTGCCACAGGGTCTGGCGCAGCTCCACATCCACCCCGGCGGTGGGCTCGTCGAGCACGATGACCGGCGGCTTATGCACCAGGGCCTGGGCCACCAGCACGCGGCGCTTCATGCCGCCCGAGAGCTGGCGCATATTGGACGTGGCCTTGTCGGCCAGCCCTAAGCTTTCCAGCAGCTCGTCGATCCAGGCATCGTTGTTCTTTACGCCAAAGTAGCCCGACTGGATGCGCAGCGCCTCGCGGACGTTGAAAAACGGGTCGAACACCAGCTCTTGCGGCACCACACCGAGCTGGCGGCGGGCCTGGGCAAAGTCTTTGGCCACGTCATGGCCGTGCACCAACACCTTGCCGCCGGTGGCGCGGTTCAATCCCGCCAGAATGCTGATCAGCGTGGTTTTACCCGCACCGTTGGGGCCGAGCAGGCCAAAGAACTCCCCCTGCGCGATGTCGAAGCTGACGCTGTCGAGGGCGGTGAGTGGGGGTTTTTGGGAGCCACGGGGGCTGGGGTAGGTCTTGGAGACCTGCTGGAAGGAGATGGCGGGCATGGGGCAGTGATTTTAACGGCTGGCCCCACATGCCGCCGGGCCGTGACTTTATCCCTGAATCCGCTCCAAAGCCCGCTCCAGGTGCTGCACCGTACGCGCCACGTTGTGCAACTTCTCCAATCCGAACAGGCCGATGCGAAAGCTTTGGAAGTCGGGCCCCTCGTCGCACTGCAGCGGCACCCCGGCAGCGGTTTGCAGGCCCTGGCCGATGAACTTCTTGGCCGACTGGATCTCGGGGTCGGTGGTGTAGCTCACCACCACACCGGGTGCCTGAAAGCCCGCTGCTGCCACGCTGGCCATGCCCTTGCGCACCAGCAGCGCACGCACGGCATCGCCCAGCGCCTGCTGCTCGGCGCGCAGTGCGTCAAACCCGTAAGCCTGGGCTTCGCGCATCACGTCGCGCAGCCGGGCCAGGGCATCGGTGGGCAGGGTGGCGTGGTAGGCATGGCCGCCGTTTTCATAGGCCTCCATGATGTTCAGCCACTTCTTCAGGTCGCAGGCAAAGCTGCTGCTGGTGGTGGATTCGATGCGCTCCCGCGCCAAGGCGCTGAGCGCCACCAAAGCGCAGCAGGGCGAACCGCTCCAGCCCTTTTGCGGCGCGCTGACCAACACGTCCACGCCGGTGGACTGCATGTCCACCCAGATGGCACCCGAGGCAATGCAGTCCAGCACCAGCAGGCCACCCACGCTGTGCACCGCGTCGGCCACGGCACGCAGATAGGCATCGGGCAGGATCATGCCGCTGGCGGTTTCCACATGCGGGGCGAACACCACGGCGGGTTTTTCGGCCAAGATGGTGGCCACCACCTCGTCAATGGGTGCGGGGGCGAACGGGGCTTGCGGACCTGCGCCTTGGCGGCGCGCTTTCAGCACCGTGCTGGACCGGGGGATCTGGCCCATGTCAAAAATCTGCGTCCAGCGGTAGCTGAACCAGCCGTTGCGGATCACCAGCACATGCTGTGCGGTGGCAAATTGCCGCGCCACCGCCTCCATGCCAAACGTGCCGCTGCCGGGCACTACGATGGCCGACTGCGCGTGGTAGGCCTGCTTGAGCACACCGGAAATATCGCGCATCACGCCCTGGAAGGACTGCGACATGTGGTTCAAGGCGCGGTCGGTATAGACCACGGAGTATTCGAGCAGACCTTCTGGGTCTACATGGGGCAACAGGCCGGGCATGGGGGACTCCTGGACGAATGGATGTGCCCGCCAGCTTAGCACCCGCTAAGCAAGTAAAAACCCAGGGGTTGGCCCTGCTCAGGCAGCAGGCAACAGTTCCGCCACGCCGTACAAACCTGCCAGCGCCGCCAGCCGCGCGGGCAGGCCACGCACCGCAAACGTGCGGCCCAGACTGAAGCTTTCGCGGCGGCACTCCAGCAGCACAGCCAGGGCGGACGAGTCGAAGCGGGCCAGCGCGGTGGCATCCACCACCACCGCCGCGCCGGTCTGGGAGCGCAGGCCCTGCAGCAGCATGCGCAGCGAGGCCGTGGCCTGCGCGTGGGTCAGCTCGGCGGGCAGCACCAGCATGTCAGTTCTTTTTGGCGTTGGCCTGGTTGCGCGCGGCCAGGCTGGCGATCAGGCCGTCCACACCCTTGGCGTTGATCTCGCTGGCGAACTGGCTGCGGTAGGTTTCCACCAGCCACACGCCCAGCACGTTCAGGTTGTAGATCTTCCAGCCCGCGCCCTCGCCGGGGGTTTTGACCAACCGGTAGTCGAGCTGGATGGGGTCGCCACCGCCTTTGACTTCAGAGCGCACCAGCACTTCCTTGTCGTCAGGGCTGGCGCGAAAGGGCTTCATGCTGACCTCTTGGTCGCTGACCTGGGCCAGCGCGCCGGAGTAGGTGCGCACCAGCAGGGTTTTGAACTCGTCCTGCAGCTTTTTCTGCTGCTCAGGCGTGGCCTGGCGCCAGCCGGGGCCTACGGCAGAGGAGGTCATGCGCGCAAAGTCCACGTTGGGCATGATCTTGGCATCTACCAACACCATGACCTTGGCCACATTGCCCTGTTGCAGGGTTTTGTCGGCCTTGATGGTGGAGAGCACATCGGTGGAGATGCGCTTGACCAGCGCGTCTGGCGCTTCATCGGCGGCCATGGCATTGAAAGTTGCAGCTACCGCCAACACAGCTCCAGCGGCCCATTGGCCTAACAAACGACGTTTCATACTGACTTTCTCTACGCGGAACATCCGCACTACCTTAATGAAAATGCGCCCCAACGGTTGACGCAGGGGCTTTGTACTTGGGGGCTTATTTGGGCTCGGGCGGGTTGCCGTCGTACACATCGTTGTCGCGCACCTGCAAATAGAAGTCGCGGGTGAAGGAGTATTTGTCGAGCGCGGCCTCTTCCAGCGATTCGGTGGCGCGCAGCAGGTTGGCACGGGTGTCCACCAGGTTCAGGCCCGCCAGGCGGTCGCGCGTGCCGGCATCGGGAAACACCTTCAGCGGGTTGCCGTAGGCATTGACCGACCAGGCCGAGATGTCCCGCACCGTGGAGGGCCCCAGCAGCGGAATCACCAGGTACGGCCCCGACGGCACGCCCCACCAGCCCAGGGTCTGTCCAAAATCTTCGCGCTGCCGCTCCAGGCCCATGTCGGTAGCCAGGTCAAACAAACCGCCGATGCCAAACACGCTGTTGATGCTGAGGCGCATCCAGCTCTCGGCAGCCGCCCGGCCCTTGAGCTGCATGGCATTGTTGGCGGTGTTCCAGACCTCGCCCAGGTTGGAGAAGAAGTTAGTCACGCCCTGGCGTGCCAGCGACGGCACGGCAAACATGTAGGCCTTGGCCACGGGCTTGACCACGGCTTTGTCCACCGCATCGTTGAACACGGCCACCTTGCGGTTCAGCGGCTCCAGCGGGTCGCGCGGGTTGGCCTGGGGGCCGGTGGCACAACCAGAAATCAAGGCAAAAACGCCAACAGCGCAGGTAATACGGGCGGTAGTAGCTATATTTTTAGTAGTAATCATGTCAAACCTTATTAACCCTCTCAAGGTCATTTCTCAGCGGGGCCATCGGCAGCCTTGCTGTACAAAAACTGGCTGATCAAATTCTCCAGGACCACCGCCGACTGGGTGGCCGCAATCGTGTCGCCCGCCACCAGGTTCTTGGCATCGGCACCGGCTTCGATGCCGATGTACTGTTCACCCAGCAGGCCACTGGTCAAAATCTTCAGCGAACTGTCCTTGGGGAAAGCGTAGCGCGGATCCATGGCCAGGGACACCCGGGCCTGGAAGCTTTTGTCATCAAAAGTGATGCTGTCCACCCGGCCCACCACCACCCCGGCGCTCTTGACGGCGGCCTTGGGCTTGAGGCCGCCGATGTTGTCGAACTTGGCCGACACGCTGTAGCCGGTCTGAAAACTCAGCGTCAGCAAATTGGCCGACTGCAGCGCCAGAAACAGCAGCGCCGCCGCCCCCAGCAGCACAAACAAACCCACCCAGACATCGTTTTTAGAGCGTTGCATAAACCGTACCTCAGATTGTGAACATGGTGGCAGTGAGCAAAAAATCCAGCGCCAACACCGCCAGCGAGGCCACCACCACCGTGCGCGTCGTCGCCCGCGACACGCCTTCGGGCGTGGGCTGGGCCTCGTAGCCTTGCAGCAGCGCCACAAAGCTCACCGTAAAACCAAACACGATACTTTTGATGACGCCGTTGCCCACATCGCGCCATACGTCCACGCCGCCCTGCATCTGGCTCCAGAACGCACCGGAATCCACGCCGATCATCAGCACACCCACCACCCAGCCGCCCAGGATGCCCACCGCGCTGAACAGCGCCGCCAGCAAAGGCATGGTGATGACCCCGGCCCAAAAACGCGGGGCCAGAATGCGGCGCACCGGGTCCACGGCCATCAGCTCCATGGCACTGAGCTGCTCGCCTGCCTTCATCAAGCCAATGCCCGCGGTGAGCGAGGTGCCCGCGCGCCCGGCAAACAGCAGCGCCGTGACCACCGGGCCCAGCTCCCGCACCAGGCTCAAGGCCACCAACAAGCCCAGGGCCTCGCTGGAGCCGTAGCGCTGCAAGGTGTAGTAGCCCTGCAAGCCCAGCACAAAGCCCACAAACAGGCCCGACACGCTGATCAGCGCCAGCGAATAGTTGCCCAAAAAATGGATCTGGTCGCGCACCAGGCCAAAGCGCCGCAAAGTGGGCCCGAGCAGGGCCACCAGGCGCACAAACAGGCGCGTGGCGTTGCCGATATCGGCCAGTTTGCTGCGCAGCGCAAAGCCTACGTCAGACGGTTTGTACCAACTCATGCGGCACCGCCTTGGGGCGGCTGCAGGCCCGCGCCAAAATCCTGCTCCACCGTGGGGCCGGGGTAATGGAAGCGCACCGGCCCATCGGGCAGCGCGTGGATGAACTGGTGCACCAGCGGGTCGGTACTGCCGCGCACCTCGTCCGGCGTGCCCTGCGCCACGATCTTCCCGTTGGCCAAAATCACCACCTTGTCGGCAATGTGGAAGGTTTCGTCCAGGTCGTGCGAAACGATGATGCTGGTCAGGCCCATGGTGTCGTTCAGGTCGCGGATCAGCCGGGCTGCGGTGCCCAAAGATATCGGGTCCAGCCCGGCAAAGGGTTCGTCGTACATCAGCAGCTCGGGGTCCAGCGCCATGGCGCGGGCCAGGGCCACGCGCCGTGCCATGCCGCCCGAGACTTCACTGGGCATGAGGTCGCGCGCGCCGCGCAGGCCCACCGCGCCCAGCTTCATCAGCACGATGTCGCGCACCAGCGCCTCGGACAAATCGGTGTGCTCGCGCAGCGGAAACGCCACGTTGTCGAACACGCTCATGTCGGTGAACAAGGCCCCAAACTGGAACAGCATGCCCATGCGGCGGCGCGCAGCGTACCAACCGGCCTGGTCAAACTGGGCGACGTTCTGGCCGTCCAGCAGCAGCTCGCCTTTTTGCGCTTTGATCTGCCCGCCAATCAGGCGCAGCACCGTGGTCTTGCCGCCCCCCGAAGCCCCCATCAAGGCCGTGACCTTGCCGCGCGGAATGCTCAGCGTAATGCCGTCCAGAATCGCGCGCTCTCCGTACCCGAAGGTGAGGTTGCGGATGTCAACAAGGTTGTCGGTGGAAAGCGGGGCGGGTGAGGTCATAAAAAAGCAAAAGCCGGAACGTTTCCGGCTGTTGCATGATAAGGGATTGTGCTATTGCCTTCAGGAGGCGCGTCTCTAATGCCCCACAGGAACAGCGGCGGCCCAATTTGCCAGAAAAATGACTTGGTATTACATTTGATACCATGAATGCCATCTGCCGCATTGTTTTAGACACCAATGTGCTGGTTGCAGGCTTGCGGTCGCGCCAGGGCGCCTCGTTCCAACTGCTCTCGCGGCTGCCGCTGCGTGAATTTCAGGCGATTGTCAGTGTGCCGCTGGTGATGGAATACACCGACGTGCTGCACCGCCCCGGCATGGTGCCGCTGACGGCGGATGCCATCGATGCCGTGCTCAACATAGTCTGCAAAGTGGCAGAGGCGCAAAAAATGCACTTCCTCTGGCGGCCCCAGTTGCGCGACCCCAACGACGAGATGGTGCTGGAGGCGGCGGTCAATGGCCGTGCCGACTTCATCGTGACCCACAACATCAAGGACTTTGCGGCGGCAACCCGGTTTGCGGTGCGCACCATCACCACGGCACAATGTATCCAGCACCTTTACGGAGCCACCCCATGAGCACCCTCAGCCTGCGCCTGCCCGAATCCATCCACCGCAACGCCAAGATTTACGCCGAACGCGAAGGCGTATCGATCAACCAGCTCGCCGCCACCGCCCTGGCCGAGAAGCTGGCGGCGCTGGCCGCTGGCGACTATCTGGCGGAGCGGGCCGCTTTGGCGGACGCAGCGCTGTTTGCCGCCGCTCTGGCACAGGTGCCCGATGTGGCCCCGACGGCGGGAGATGCGTTGCTGAACGCGCACTGAAAAAACAAAGCCGCCCGGTCCGAAGACGGGGCGGCTTCATCGAGCAAATGCGCTTAGTTACCGTGGCAAGTCGCTAAAGCCCATCAGGAACTCATCCACCGCCCGTGCCGCCTGGCGGCCTTCGCGGATGGCCCAGACGACGAGCGATTGGCCGCGGCGGATGTCGCCTGCCGCAAACACCTTGGGCACGTTGGTGGCATAGCCGCCGCTGAACTCGGTATGCGCCTTGGCATTGCCACGCGCATCTTTCTCGATACCGAAAGCATCCAGGATGTTGGCCACGGGGCTCACAAAGCCCATGGCCAGCAGCACCAGGTCGGCCTGCATCACGACTTCGGTGCCGGGGATTTCGACCAGCTTGCCGTCCTTGAACTCGACGCGCACGGTCTTCAGGCCGGTGACCTTGCCTTTTTCGCCGATGAACTCCTTGGTGGAGATGGCGAACTCACGCTCGCAACCTTCCACATGGCTGGAGCTGGTGCGCAGCTTGATCGGCCAATAGGGCCAGGTCATGGGGCGGTTTTCTTCCTCGGGTGGCTGGGGCATCACCTCGAACTGGGTCACGCTGACCGCGCCGTGGCGGTTACTGGTGCCCACGCAGTCGGAGCCGGTGTCGCCACCGCCAATGACAATGACCTTCTTGCCGTCGGCACGCAACTGGGCCTTGAGCTTGTCGCCCGCGTTGATCTTGTTCTGCTGGGGCAGGAATTCCATGGCGAAATGGATGCCGTCGAGCTCGCGGCCCGGCACGGGCAGGTCGCGCGACTGCTCGGCACCGCCGGTGAGGACCACCGCGTCAAAGTCTTTTTGCAATTGCTCGGGGGTGATGGTTTCTTTGGCCCAATTGGTGACCTTGGAGCCCTTGCCCAACGGGTCTTTGGCCGCGCCGACCATCACGCCGGTGCGGAAAGTCACGCCCTCGGCCTGCATTTGTTCGACACGGCGGTCGATGTGGCTCTTTTCCATCTTGAAGTCGGGGATGCCGTAGCGCAGCAGGCCGCCCACGCGGTCGTTCTTCTCGAACAGGGTCACGTCATGGCCTGCGCGGGCCAGTTGCTGTGCCGCTGCCAGGCCTGCGGGGCCGGAGCCAACCACGGCCACTTTTTTACCGGTCTTGTGCGGGGCCACGCGGGGCTGGACCCAGCCCTCGTCCCAGGCGCGGTTGATGATGGCGTGCTCGATGGACTTGATGCCCACCGGCAGGTCGTTGACGTTCAGCGTGCACGCTGCCTCGCAGGGTGCGGGGCAGATGCGGCCGGTGAACTCGGGGAAGTTGTTGGTGCTGTGCAGCACCTCGATGGCGTTTTTCCAGTCGCCGCGGTACACCAGATCGTTGAAGTCCGGAATGATGTTGTTGACCGGGCAACCGTTGTTGCAGAACGGGATGCCGCAGTCCATGCAGCGCGCGCCCTGGACCTTGGCCTGCGATTCGTCGAGGCCGACGACGAATTCCTTGTAGTGCTTGACGCGTTCGGCGGCGGGCTTGTAGCCCTCTTCGAGCCGCCCGTATTCCATGAAGCCTGTGACTTTACCCATGATTCAATCCTGTTCTTTACTTGGCTGCAACTGCTACATCTTTGGTAGCTGCCTGCGCTTGTTCTGTCTGCGCTAGTGCCACTTTTCGTGCATGCATTTCGCCCAGGGCGCGCTGGTACTCCAGCGGGAACACCTTGACGAACTTGCCACGCGCTTCGGTCCAGTTGTCCAGCAGGTCGCGGGCGCGCTTGCTGCCGGTCCAGCGGTTGTGGTCTTCCAGCAGTTTCTTGAGCTGGGCTTCGTCGGTCTGGCCGTTGTGCCATTGGTCGGCCACGCCCAGGCCCTGCTGTTCGCCCGAGGGCAGCACTTTTTCGAGTGACACCATGGACATGTTGCAGCGCTTGGCGAACTGGCCGTCTTCGTCATAGACGTAGGCGATGCCGCCGCTCATGCCCGCCGCAAAGTTGCGCCCGGTTTTGCCCAGAACCAGGGCGGTGCCGCCGGTCATGTACTCGCAACCGTGGTCGCCCGTGCCTTCCACCACCGTGGTAGCACCCGACAGGCGCACCGCAAAGCGCTCCCCGGCCACGCCGCTGAAGAAGGATTCGCCGCTGGTCGCGCCGTACATCACCGTGTTGCCCACGATGGTGTTCTGCGTGGCCGCGCCGCGGAAATCGATGCTGGGGCGCACCACGATGCGACCGCCGGAGAGGCCCTTGCCGGTGTAGTCGTTGGCATCGCCAATCAGGTACAGCGTGATGCCGTTGGCCAGGAAGGCACCAAACGACTGGCCGCCCGTGCCTTCGAGCTGGATGCGGATGGTGTCGTCGGGCAGGCCTTCAGGGCGCACCTTGGTCAGCGCACCCGAGAGCATGGCCCCCAGCGAGCGGTTGACGTTGCGCGCCACTTCCATGAACTTGACCTTCTCGCCGCGCAGGATGGCGGGCTGCGATTTCTCGATCAGCACGTTGTCCAGCGATTTTTCCAGGCCGTGTTCCTGGTTTTGCACGTGGTAGCGCGGCACGTCGGCCGGCACATTGGGCTGGGCGAACAGGCGGTTGAAGTCCAGGCCGCTGGCCTTCCAGTGGGCAATGCCTTTGCGGGTGTCGAGCAGGTCGGCGCGGCCAATCAGGTCGTCAAACTTGCGGATACCCAGCTGGGCCATGATCTGGCGCACTTCTTCGGCGATGAAGAAGAAGAAGTTCACCACATGCTCGGGCTTGCCCTGGAATTTCTTGCGCAAGACCGGGTCTTGCGTGGCCACACCCACGGGGCAGGTGTTCAGGTGGCACTTGCGCATCATGATGCAGCCTTCGACCACCAGGGGGGCGGTGGCAAAGCCGAATTCGTCCGCACCCAGCAGCGCGCCGATGGCAACGTCGCGGCCGGTCTTCATCTGGCCGTCGGCCTGCACCCGCACACGGCCCCGCAGGCGGTTCAGCACCAGGGTCTGCTGGGTTTCGGCCAGGCCGATTTCCCAAGGACCACCGGCATGCTTGATGGAGGACCAGGGCGAAGCGCCGGTGCCGCCGTCGTGCCCGGCGATCACGATGTGGTCGCTCTTGCACTTGGTCACGCCTGCGGCGATGGTGCCCACGCCCACTTCCGACACCAGCTTGGTGCTGATGGAAGCATGCGGTGCCACGTTCTTCAGATCGTGGATCAACTGGGCCAGATCTTCGATCGAATAGATGTCGTGGTGCGGTGGGGGCGAAATCAGGCCCACGCCTGGCACCGAGTGGCGCAGCTTGCCGATGTACTCGGACACCTTGCCGCCGGGCAGCTGACCGCCCTCGCCCGGCTTGGCACCCTGGGCCATCTTGATCTGGATCTGGTCAGACGAGACCAGGTATTCGGCGGTCACACCAAAGCGGCCGGAAGCCACCTGCTTGATGCGGCTGCGCAGCGAGTCGCCGTCTTGCAGCGGGTAGTTGACGGTTTCCACCACTTCAGGGCCGATGATCTCGCGCAGGGTCTGGCCTTGCTTGATCGGGATGCCCTTGAGCTCCTGGCGGTAGCGGTTGGAATCCTCGCCGCCCTCGCCGGTGTTGCTCTTGCCACCGATGCGGTTCATGGCCACGGCCAGGGTGGTGTGGGCTTCGGTAGAGATGGAGCCCATGGACATGGCACCGGTGGCGAAGCGCTTGACGATTTCTTTCGCCGCTTCGACTTCTTCCACCGGAATGGCCTTGGCCGGGTCGATCTTGAACTCGAACAGCCCGCGCAGGGTCATGTGGCGACGGCTTTGGTCGTTGATGAGCTGGGCGTATTCCTTGTAGGTGTTCCAGTTGTTGGCGCGGGTGCTGTGCTGCAGCTTGGCGATGGCGTCGGGCGTCCACATATGCTCTTCGCCGCGCACGCGCCAGGCGTATTCACCGCCAGCGTCGAGCATGGTGGCCAGCACCGGGTCATCACCAAACGCCGCCTTGTGCATGCGCAGGGCTTCTTCGGCAATTTCGAACACGCCAATGCCTTCCACACGGCTGGCGGTGCCGGTGAAGTACTTGGAGACGGTTTCCTGGTCCAGGCCAATCACCTCGAACAGCTGCGCACCGCAGTAGCTCATGTAGGTGGACACGCCCATCTTGGACATGATCTTGGACAGGCCCTTGCCGATGGCCTTGACGTAGTTGTAGATGGCTTTCTCGGCCGACAGCGCACCCGACAGGTCCTTGTGCAGGTCGGCCAGGGTTTCCATCGCCAGGTAGGGGTGGATGGCTTCGGCACCGTAGCCTGCCAGCACACCAAAGTGGTGCACTTCGCGGGCAGTGCCGGTTTCCACCACCAGGCCGGTGGTGGTGCGCAGGCCCAGGGTCACCAGGTGCTGGTGCAGGGCGCTGCTGGCCAGCAGGGCGGGAATGGCGATTTGGGTGGCGCTGACGTTGCGGTCGCTGACGATCAGGATGTTTTTACCGCCCTTGATCGCGTCCACCGCTTCGGCGCACAGCGAGGCCAGCTTGGCTTCCACGCCCTCGCGGCCCCAGGCGGCGGGGTAGGTGATGTCCAGCGTGTGGCTGCGGAACTTGCCGTGGGTGTGGCGCTCGATGTCGCGCAGCTTGGCCATATCGGCAAAGTCGAGGATGGGCTGGGCCACTTCCAGGCGCATCGGCGGGTTCACCTGGTTGATGTCCAGCAGGTTGGGCTTGGGGCCGATGAAGGACACCAGCGACATGACGATGGCTTCGCGGATCGGGTCGATCGGCGGGTTCGTCACCTGGGCGAACATCTGGCGGAAGTAGTTGTACAGCGGCTTGTTCTTGTCGCTGAGCACGGCCAGGGGGCTGTCGTTGCCCATGGAGCCAATGCCCTCTTCCCCGGCCTGGGCCATGGGGGACAGCAGAAACTTGATATCTTCTTGCGTGTAACCGAAGGCCTGCTGGCGGTCGAGAAGCGCTGTGGCACTGACGGTGGCGGCAGCCGAATCGGCGGGCACGCTGTCGAGCTTGATGCGCAGATTGTCGATCCACTGCTTGTAGGGCTTGGTGTTGACAATGTTGGCCTTGAGCTCGTCGTCGTCGATCATGCGGCCCTGTTCCAGGTCAATCAGGAACATCTTGCCGGGCTGCAGGCGCCATTTGCGCACGATCTTGTTCTCGGGCACGGGCAGCACGCCGGACTCGGAGGCCATGATGACCAGGTCGTCGTCGGTGACGCAGTAGCGCGAGGGGCGCAGGCCGTTGCGGTCCAGCGTGGCGCCGATCTGGCGGCCGTCGGTGAACACGATGGAGGCCGGGCCGTCCCAGGGCTCCATCATCGCGGCGTGGTATTCATAGAACGCGCGGCGGCGCTCGTCCATCTGTGTGTGCTGCTCCCACGGCTCGGGGATCATCATCATCACGGCCTGGCTGATGGGGTAGCCGGCCATGGTCAGCAACTCCAGGCAGTTGTCGAAGGTGGCGGTATCCGACTGGCCGGGGAAGCTGATCGGGTACAGCTTGCCCAGGTCGGCGGCCAGCACGGGCGAGGCCATCACGCCTTCGCGGGCCTTCATCCAGTTGTAGTTGCCCTTGACGGTGTTGATTTCACCGTTATGCGCCACATAGCGGTACGGGTGGGCCAGTGGCCACTCGGGGAAGGTGTTGGTGGAGAAACGCTGGTGCACCAGGCCGATGGCCGAGACGCAGCGCTCGTCGGACAAATCCTTGTAGTACACGCCGACCTGGTCGGCCAGCAGCAGGCCCTTGTAGATGACCGTGCGGCTGGACATGCTGGGCACGTAATATTCTTTGCTGTGCTTGAGCTTGAGGTTCTGGATATTGGCGCTGGCGGTCTTGCGGATCACGTACAGCTTGCGCTCCAGCGCGTCCTGCACAATGACATCGTCGCCGCGGCCAATGAACACCTGCTTCAAAAGCGGCTCGGTCTTGCGCACCGTGGGCGACATGGGCATGTCCTTGTCCACCGGCACATCGCGCCAGCCCAGGAACACCTGGCCTTCGGCCTTGATGGCGCGTTCCATCTCCTGCTCGCAGGCCTGGCGGGAGGCGTGCTCTTTGGGCAGGAAGATCATGCCCACGCCGTACTCACCGGCGGCGGGCAGGGTCACGCCCTGTTTGGCCATTTCTTCGCGGTACAGCGCGTCGGGGATCTGGATCAGAATGCCCGCGCCATCGCCCATCAGCGGGTCGGCACCCACTGCCCCCCGGTGGTCGATGTTTTCCAGGATCTTCAGCGCCTGGGTGACGATATCGTGGCGCTTTTCGCCCTTGATATGGGCCACAAAACCCAGACCACAAGCATCATGCTCATTGCTGGAGGAATACAAACCGTGGTCTTTGAGATATTGGATCTCGGCAGCCGTTGTCATGGCGCTCTCCTATAGTGTTTCGCGGGGGATCGAAGCATAAAGCACAGCAACAACAATGCCAAGCAGAATAATAGGGGTCAGATTCCAATTAATTCTTGACTAAACCACCAATAATTAAATTGGGGACACATCAAAAATAGTAGCTGCTTGCGCCCATTTCATAAGCGCGGAAGGCACTTTTTATTCGGATTTTTTGGGCAAGAAGGGCCTGCCCGCTGCCGCCTTGGCCACGCGGCGTTCGGTTCGTTTTTGTAAATCCACCACAAAATCCGCGTCGCCCAGAGCCCAGCCACGCAGGGCCGATTGGGTCAATTGCTGCTGCTGCTCCTCGGTGATGCCTGCATGCACCAATTTGGCGTAGGCCACCTCGCGTGCAAACGGTGTGTTGCCCAGCGCCCACCACAGCGGGTGCGGCGTAACCAGTTTGTCGGCCCGTTGGCCAATGTGGTGGCCGTAGCTGGACCAGGCGTAGTCGCGCGGGTCGGCCACCAGCCCGGCGCGCACCGGGTTCAGGTCGATGTAGGCCATGCAGGCCAGCAGGTAGCGGTCGGTTTGCACCAGGGTGGATTTATAGCGCCCCTCCCACAGCGTGCCGGTGCGGCCTTGCGCGTCGTTGAAATAGCGCACATAGCTGCGGCCCACCGCCTGCATCATCTGCGGCAAAGCTTCTGCCGTGCTGGGCGTGGCCAGCAGGTGGAAATGGTTGGTCATCAGCACATAGGCGTGGACCTGCACGCCGAACTTCTTGGCGTTCTCGGTCAGCAGGCCCAGCAGCAGGCCGTAGTCCCCCGGGTGGACAAAGATGGGCTGGCGGTTGTTGCCGCGCTGGATCACGTGGTGGGGGTAGCCGGGGACGGTGAGGCGGGGGAGCCGGGCCATGTGCGCAATCTAGGGAGTGGATGCGCGATATTACGCGGGATTAATAGGGTTCCGACCCTCATGGCACTAGGATAAGCCCCGCCGCATGCGAATCGCCGCTCTGGCTGCTGTGCGAGGCACGTTCAGCAGCGGCAACGGTTTGAGTCTTCGCTTCTTAGCCCTGGGCT
>NZ_JBWMAV010000024.1:0-41128 GCF_056521425.1 Rhodoferax sp. LS1P39
CAACTGGGCTGAGTCCTTTTGATTTCTGGTTCGTTTTGCAACTCCAGACTATCACTGTCAGCGGCTCTGCCCACCCCTTGCTTGCAGGGCAATTCTTCTTATCCTAGTGCCATGAGGTTCTGACCCCTATTAATTTTTCAGGCCAACAAACGTGCAACGAGGGCCTGGGCCACCAGCACATCCTCGTCTTCGCTCAGTGCGCTGACACCTACTGCGCCCACGACCTCGCCGTTAACGCGCAGGGGCAGTCCGCCGCCAAAGCCGGTAAAGCGCGGGTCGGACCAGTAGCCCATGCTGCGCCCGGAACTGCGGCTCCAGGCACCCAGGTCCGCCGTGGCTTGGCGGTCGCGCGCGGCGGTGTAGGCCTTGTTCTGGGCCACCACGCCGCTGTGCAGGCTGGCACCGTCCATGCGGACGAACGCCACAAGTTCTCCGTGGCTGTCGCTGATGGCGATGGACACGGGCTGTTGCTTACCGGCCTGTTCGGCGGTGGTCAACTGGAGGGCGTGCAAGGCGTTTTCTGAGGTCAACATGGCGTGCTTTCAGGGCAGTTCGCGGCCTCGGGCGGCCTCATAAAGCTGGTACCACGCGCCCCGGCTGAGGGTCACCTGGGTGGCCTGGGCGCAGGCGCGGATGCGTTGGGGGTCGGTGGTGCCGATCACCGGCTGGATGCGCGCCGGGTGCTGCATCAGCCAGGCCAGCACGATGGCTTCAGCAGCCACGCCGTGGGATTGGGCCAGTTGCTGCACGCAATCCGCCGCCCCGCGCACCGCGGGTGGCGCATCGGCAGGCGCTGCGCCGCTGAACCAGCCGCGCGCCAAAGCGCCCCAGGCCTGGAGCTGCAGGCCGTGCTGCTGGGCGTATTCCAGCGTGCCGTCCCACGCGAGCGACGATGCGCCCTGCGGGTCGTTGAAGCCGGTGGCAGATTCCAGCCAGTCGCGCTTGAGCAGGCTCATCTCCAGCTGGTTGACCACCAGCGGCTCGTCCAGCGCCTGTTGCAACCAGCCTACTTGCGCGGCGTGCATGTTCGAGACACCCAAAAAGCGCGCCTTGCCCGCCGCCTTGATCTGCTGCCAGGCCTGGGCCACCTCGGCGGGCTGCATGAGCGGGTCGGGCCGGTGCAGGATCAGCACGTCCAGGTAGTCGGTTTGCAGGCGGCGCAATATCGCGTCCACGCTGTCCACGATGTGCTGCGCCGACAGATCGTAACGCTTGGGGCCATCCGCATCGGCAAACCGGATGCCGCATTTGGACTGCAGCAACAGGCTTTGCCGCAGCGACGGCTGGCGCTGGAACAGGCGGCCAAAACTCTCTTCGGCCTTGCCCAACGTGTAAATGTTGGCATGGTCAAACAGGGTGATGCCCGCTGCCAGCGCAGCCTCGGTGGCGGCCTGGGCCTTGTCCACGTCCGATTCGGACAGTGGCTGCGCGTCCCAGCCGCCGCCCAGGCCCATGCAGCCCAGTACCAGCGGGCTGGCCTGGGGCAAAAAAGTGTTTAGGGGCAAGGTTGGCATGGTCAGGCTCCAGGTGTTTCGGGCAACTTGAATCGCGTCGCCAGCAGGGCCGACAGGCCAAACTCGGCCAGCAGGGCCGTGAGCCGCTCTGCCGCCGCACGCTTTTTCTGGCCAATGTGCTTGGCGATGATGAGCTCGTTTTTCATGCTGTGCTCCCAGCCGACCAGCTCGGTCACGGTGACCTGGTAGCCCCAGGCTTCCAGGTACAGGCAGCGCAGTACGTTGGTGATCTGGCTGCCCATTTCGCGGGTGTGCAGCGGGTGCCGCCAGAGTTCGGACAAGGGCGTTTTGCTGCCATTCAAGGCCTTGTTCTGGCGCAGGCAGGCAGCCACTTCGGCCTGGCAGCAGGGCACCAGCACCATGGCGCGGGCGTTTTTTTGCAGGCCAAAAGCAATCGCGTCGTCGGTGGCGGTGTCGCAAGCATGCAAGGCGGTGACCACGTCGATGCGCTCGGGCAGCAGGGCCGAATGGGTGGATTCGGCCACGCTCAGGTTCAGGAACGACATGCGCCCAAAGCCCAGGCGCGCGGCGAGTTCTTGCGATTTGGTGACCAACTCAGCGCGCGTCTCGATGCCATAGATGTGGCCGACACCCAGGGCCTTGAAGTACAGGTCGTAGACGATGAAGCCCAGGTAGGACTTGCCCGCGCCGTGGTCGGCCAGAGTCAGGCCGGTGCTGCTGGCAGGCAACTCGCCCAACAGCTTTTCAATGAACTGGAACAGGTGGTAGACCTGCTTGAGCTTGCGGCGCGAGTCCTGGTTGAGCTTGCCCTCAATGGTGAGGATGTGCAGCTCTTTGAGCAGCTCGACGGACTGGGCGGGATCGATTTCGGGCGGCAGCGTGGGTGCGGTTACCGGCTTATTTTTGGGGGTCTTCATCGGGTGATTTTCCCACGCCTAATGCATCCCATCCGCCCTGCCCTAGCGCCTCCATCGTCGCCTTGTTGCGCTCGAAGATGGTTTCCGCCTCGGGAAAGGCGGCCACAGCCCGGTCGATGCTGGCCTCGCGCAGCAGGTGCAGGCAGGGGTACGGGGCGCGGTTGGTGGCGTTGGTGATGTCGTCGAACTCGGTGAACGCAAACTGGAAGTCGGGGTGGAAACTGGCGATCTGCACCACGCCTTCCAGGTCCATCTTGCGCAGCAATCGCTCGGAACGGCCCACGAAGTCGTTGTAGTCCAGGAAGTCGTGCAGCACATGGGGCGCTATCAAAAGCGTAGTATCTCGTGCCGATGGGTCCAGCACGAGCAGCTCTTTTAGCTCATGAATCAAGTCTTGGCGCAAGCCTTCGGTGTCGGTGGCGGCGCTCACGGCGTAGTGGATCTGGCCCTTGGTGTGCACGGCTTTGGCGAAGGGGCACAGGTTCAGGCCGATCACGGCGCGCTCCAGCCAGCGGCGCATGTCGGCTATCACGGTAGCATCGTTTGCCATGGCCTAACGCAGAAAACGGCTGGGCTGGGCCACCAGCAGACGGGCCAGTTCGTCCAGCACGGCGGGGTTGATGTCGGCCGCCGCCAGCTCGGTGGTGTGCACCTCGAAACCGGTGGCGTTGCTGATGCGAAACGCGATGCGCGACTGCTCGTGGTCGGGGGTGACGCGCACGCTGCCCAGCAGCTCGGTGGTGTACTCGAAGCGGATGGCCAGCAGCTTGTTGGTGTCGGGGTGGCGCTGCTCCCGCCGGTCATGCTTCAGGTGGCCCAGCGCCAGCCGGGCTTCGACACGTTCCAGCTCGGGCGGGAAGTTGACGCTGACCGCCGCCTTCACCGGCGGCCCGGCCTGGGGCAGCACGCGCCAGCCCATGCCGATGTAGTCGGTCACATCGACACCGCGCACACGCTTTTGCCGCACGTCGCAGCGAAAGTCGGCCATCTTCATCGCGGGCCAGGGGGTTTTGCCGTCCAGCGTGAAGGCGGGCGCGGGCGGGTGGATGACGTTGAGCTGCTGGGCCAAATCGGCCAGGTAGGTGGCTACCGTCTGGCAGGCGGCCTCGGTTTGCGCCACGCGGGCCTCGGCCGACATCTGGGCGGCATTTTGCTGGCTGCGCAGGGCGTGGGCCTGGGTTTTGAGTTGGTTGAGGAAGCTCACGGGTGTCTCTTTGTTGTTATCTATCCAAGCAGTCTTTGCCCCGTCAGCCGCTCGTGCTCGCGGGCGGCGAAACGGTCGGTCATGCCAGCCAGGTAGTCGGCCACGGCACGCGGGGCCCCCAGCGCGGCCCGGGCCGCAAAGCCAGGGGCCATTTCCTGCGGCGCGGCCAGGTAGGCGCTGAACAGCTCGTGCACCATGGTTTGCGCTTGCGTGGTCATGGCCATCACCTGGGGATGGCGGTACAGGTTCTTCATCAAAAAGCGCTTGAGCTCCAGCGACTGCGCGCGCATGGCCGGGCTAAAACACAGCAGCGGCGCGCACCGGCGGGCAGCGTCCACGCTCTGCGGCTGCGCGGCTTGCAAGGCGGCCTGGGTGGCGGCGATCACGTCGTACACCTGGGCGCTGAGCATGCGGCGGATGGACTCGTACAGCACGCGGCGGCCTTTTAGCTGCGGGTGCTCGGCCAGGGTTTGCTGGTGGAAATGGGCGACCAGCGGCACGTCTTGCAACTGGTCTAGCGTGATCAACCCGGAGCGCACGCCATCGTCAATGTCGTGGGCGTTGTAGGCGATCTCGTCGGCCAGGTTGCAGAGCTGGGCTTCCAGGCTGGGCTGGGTGCGGTCCAGAAAGCGCAGGCCCACATCGCCCAACTGCTCGGCATTGGCGCGGGAGCAGTGTTTGAGGATGCCCTCGCGGGTTTCAAACGTGAGGTTCAGGCCGTCGAACAGCGGGTAGCGCTCTTCCAGCGCGTCCACCACGCGCAGGCTTTGCAGGTTGTGCTCGAAGCCCCCAAACTCGGCCATGCAGGCGTTCAGCGCGTCTTGCCCGGCGTGGCCAAACGGGGTGTGGCCCAGGTCGTGGGCCAGGGCAATCGCCTCGACCAGGTCTTCGTTCAGGTCCAGCGCACGGGCGATGGAGCGGCCCAGCTGCGCCACCTCCAGCGAATGCGTGAGCCGGGTGCGGAACAGGTCGCCCTCGTGGTTCAGGAACACCTGGGTTTTGTAGACCAGGCGGCGGAACGCGGTGGAGTGGACGATGCGGTCGCGGTCGCGCTGGAACTCGGTGCGGGTGGGTGCGGGTGCTTCAAAGAAGCGGCGGCCCCGGGTGAGGGCCGGGTCACAGGCGTAGACGGCTAATGGCATGAATTTATAAAGAATAGGCCTCTAGCGCTTATTCCATAAGCACGACAAGCTACCATATCAATAGCAAACATGGCGAGTGGCTTAGGCGCAGCAGGCATCCACCACCGCCCGCACCAGGGCATCGGGCGCGCCGCGCACGGTGGCGGTGCCGGGTGGGCCGATCAGCACGAACTTGATCTCGCCCGCTTCGGATTTTTTGTCCACCCGCATCAGTTGCAGGTAGCGACCGGCGTTGTCGGCAGTGTCCAGCACCGCGCCCACGGTGGGCAGGCCCGCGCGCTGGATGAGTTGGGTCAGGCGCTGCACCAGGGCCGCGTCGATCAGGCCCAGCCGCTGCGACAGTTGCGCGGCCATCACCATGCCGCTGCCCACGCCCTCGCCATGCAGCCACGCACCATAGCCCATGCCCGCCTCGATGGCGTGGCCAAAGGTGTGGCCAAAGTTCAGAATGGCGCGCAGCCCGGCTTCCCGCTCGTCCTGGCCCACCACAAAGGCTTTGATCTCGCAACTGCGCCGCACCGCATGGGCCAGGGCGGCCACGTCGCCTGCGCGCAAGGCATCCATGTGCGCATCCAGCCAGTCCAGCAAGGCCATGTCGGCAATAGGCCCGTACTTGATGACTTCGGCCAGCCCGGCGCTGAGCTCGCGCGGGGGCAGCGTGGCCAGCGTGTCCAGGTCGCAGACCACCTTGCAAGGCTGGTAGAACGCGCCCACCATGTTCTTGCCCAGCGGGTGGTTGATGGCGGTTTTGCCGCCCACCGACGAATCCACCTGCGCCAGCAGCGTGGTCGGAACCTGCACAAAGGGCACGCCGCGCATGTAGCTGGCGGCGGCAAAGCCGGTCATGTCGCCCACCACACCGCCGCCCAGGGCAAACAGCACAGTTTTGCGGTCGCAGCCGTGGCCCAGCAGCGCATCAAAAATCAGGTTCAGGGTTTCCCAGGTTTTATACGCCTCGCCATCCGGCAGCACCACGGTGTGGATGGTGGCGTAATGGCTGTGCAGCGCGGCCTGCAGGCGCTGGGCGTACAGCGGGCCGACGGTGGAGTTGGTGACGATCAGCGCCGTGGCCGCGCGCGGCAGGTCGGCCCAGGTGGCCGGGTTGTCCAGCAAGCCAGTGCCGATGGCGATGGGATAGCTGCGGTCGCCCAGGGCAATCTGGACGGTTTGGGTGGCGATGGTCTGTGTGGTTGCGGGCATAGCCACACAGTTTAAGGGGAAGCCCGGGCACTTACGCGCCCCGCATACTCAAGTTGGTGGAGCGCCGCCGAGTTCCAACTGCATGATGATCATGTTGACCAGAGTAGACACCGAAGGCCGCCCAGTTTCGATCACAAAGTGAGCCGTTTCGCGGTACAGCGGGTCGCGAATAGCGAACAAATCGCGCAGCCGGTTCAGAGGATCGGCCACTTGCAGCAAAGGCCGGTTTACATCGTGGCGCACCCGGCGGAAAACCTCTTCGGGGCTGGAGCGCAAATACACCACCTGGCCTCGGCTGTGCAGCGCCTCCCGGTTGGCAGGCCGCAGCACCGTGCCGCCGCCCGTGGCCAGCACGCCCGGGCCGTTCTGGGTCAATGCCTCGATCACCTCGGCCTCGACGTCGCGGAAACGCGGCTCTCCCTCGCGCTCGAAAAACTCACGGATCGAGCAGCCGATGCGCTGCTCGATCACGTGGTCCGAGTCGATGAAAGGAACCTGCAACCGCCGGGCAAGCTGGCGGCCGACGGTGGATTTACCGGAGCCGGGGAGGCCGACGAGGGAAACCCTACCTACACTAGAGGGCATTTTTACAAGGAGCGATATTTCACGGCAATCGGCCTCGTGCTAGAAATGGTACCGACGGTAAATTTGACCAGCAGTTGAACTGTACTGATCGTTGCACCATTTGCTACGCAAGGAGGACTGTCAGTTGAGGCAGTCGAAGCGGTAACACTAAATATCAAAGGCGATCGTACTGTCGATGGACGTGAATCAAGTATCGTGCCTCCGGACGTGATCGAAGCGGTCAAACCTGTCACCGAACCGGTCATACCCACGGTGGTGCCGGAAGGGGCCGCCAATACTCCTGGTGTTCCAACAAAATAATTAAATGTGTTAGCACAAACACCATTTACTGGCGCTACTCCTGCGAGATTCAATTCCGTTATCTCTGCACCTGAAGAATCTGCCGCACTAAATAAACCAAGCGAGCCAGGACTGACCGCAGACAAATATATCTCATCACTGATACTGGTTCCCGTTCCGACCTGCGTAGAGGCAACTACGGTAATCAGCTGCCCATCCGCAGGGCGAGGGTTTTGTACAGTGTAAGTAACAGAACATGCACCATTCAAGGTGACACAACCGCCCCTTGAGGACGATCCAACAGCGCCAGAGTCCGCAGTGAAAACAACCGGAACATTATCCGCTACCGGATTGCCATTTGTATCCACGATACGCACCGTAATAATCGAAGAATCACCAGAAAGATCCGCATTTAAATTAAATTTCGATGCAGACAAATCAAATCCCGCCTGAGTTGCAACTCCCGTAGTAACTAGCAACTGGTCTGACTGCGATGTTATAGACTTACCATCTACCGTAGCTTTTACAACAACCGCAGTTGCAATAGTCTTCGAAGAAACGGTTGTCAAAACTACGCCATCACTATCACTCGTTGCAGATGTAATATTTAGATTAACTGCAGTTGGAGGAATAACACTGAAATTGACCAACGCACCTTTTACTGGCGTATTATTTTTATCAACCACTCTGAATCGCAACGTAGCGGACTCAGAGCGACCACTCCCTCCCGATCCCGCCAAAACTATTGACTTATCGGCCGGGTTGGTATCCAGAAAATTAAGCGCATTAGCTAAATCCTGTGGGTTAACTACTCCCGTAGCTGGCGCACTGGTAATAGCAATTGCTTTTTGCGCTGTTACCGTGATAGTGGAGGACACCGTCGCCGACGCACCGACTAACGTTGCACCTTGAGACGAGATTGTCGTAGCACGAATTTCAACCGTTGCCTGCCCATTTGCATCAGTCAAAGCAGTGGCAGAGGTGGGAGAAACGGTTAAAAGTGCACCTCCTGTAAAGGTGACGATAACGCCTTTGATCGGAGCAGAATTTGCATCTAGCAAAGTCACTTTTGCAACAGCGACCTCCACCGTAGATATAGCACTGGCGCTGACTCCAGAGCCACTTAGAACTTCCAACGTCAAGGTAGGACCAGTCGTACCACCAGTGCCACCACCCGTGGAAGGTGTCCCACCCGGATTCCCCCCTCCCCCACAAGCCGCGATCACCAACGCCAGCAACACCAGCGCCCACACCTTTAAATAACGCATCATTTTTTCCCTGCTCCGTTGTCAGTATTTCTTAGCGCGAGCTTGCGCGTTCCACAATCATTTTTGGCGTAATGAAGACCAGCATTTCCTTCTTGGTGCTGGCTTGCGATTTGGACTTGAAGAGGTTGCCCAAATACGGAATATCGCCCAGCACGGGCACCTTGGTAATACTGTCGGTTTCGTCCAATGTAAAGATACCGCCGATCACCACTGTACCGCCGTTTTCTACCAAAACCTGTGTCTTGATGTGTTTGGTATCGATGGCAATACCGGCCGAGGTGGTCTCACCACGGCTGTCTTTGTTGATGTCCAGGTCGAGGATGATGTTGCCCTCGGGGGTGATCTGGGGGGTGACTTCCAGCTTCAGATTCGCCTTGCGGAAAGCTACGGAGGTGGCACCGCTGGAGGTGGCTTGCTGGTAGGGGAACTCGGTGCCTTGCTCGATCAGCGCCTTGGTCTGGTCGGCGGTGACGATGCGCGGGCTGGACACGAGCTTGCCCTTGCCGTCGTTTTCCAGGGCCGAGATTTCCAGGTTCAGGAAGCGGTTGGCAGCACTGCTGAAAATCGACAGGGCAAAGGCGGCTGCGTCGTAGCCGCCCTGGCCCACTGCAGGCATGTTCACAAAGTTGCTGGTGGTATCGACCGCCGAGCCACTGGAGCCGTTGCTGGCGACAACATTGTTGTAACTGGTGCCCACGGTGAAACGCGTGTTGCCCGACAAGCCTACGCTGCCGGCGGCCACACCCGCCGTGGTGGAGCTGCCCGCAGTGCTGCCGAGCTTGACACCCAAAGATTTGCCGAAGGTGTCGGAGGCTTCCACGATACGGGCCTCGATCAGCACCTGGCGCACGGCGATGTCCAGCTTTTTGATCAGGTCCTGCACCGCAGCGATGCGGCTGGGGATGTCGTTGACAAAAATCTGGTTGGTACGGGGCTCAGAAATCACGGTGCCGCGCGAGCTGAGGAAGCGGGGCATGTTGCTGTTGCTTCCGGTGGTTGAGCCGCCGAGTTGGGTGACGATGTCGCCCGCCTTGGCGTAATTGAGCTGGAACGACTGGGTGACCAAGGGCTCGAGCGCCTGCATGGAGGCGGCAGATTCCAGGTCTTTCTTGGTACGGGCGTCGATTTCGTCCTTGGGCGCTATCCACAGCACCGAGCCCGACTTGCGCATGCCCAGGCCTTTGGAGTCCATGATGATTTGCAGGGCCTGGTCCCAGGGTACGTCTTTCAGCCGCAGGGTCACGGAGCCGGTGACGGAGTCGGAGGTGACCACGTTGAAGTTGGTGAAGTCGGCAATCACTTGCAGCAGCGCGCGGACTTCGATGTTCTGGAAGTTCAGCGACAGTTTTTCGCCGGCATAGCCCGTGCCCTGGACCAATTTGGTGGGGTCGGTTTTTTGCTGCCGGATTTCGACCACGAATTGGCCGTCACTTTGGTAGGCGCTATGGTCCCATGCGCCCTTGGGCTCGATGAGCATGCGCACGCGGTCGCCCACCTGGGTGGTGGTGATGTTTTGCACGGGTGTACCGAAGTCGGCTACGTCGAGGCGGCGGCGCAGGCCCTCAGGCAAGCTGGAGTTCAGAAACTCCACCACCAGGTTTTGCCCTTGCTGGCGCACGTCCACACCCACCTGGGTGTTGCGCAAGGCCACGATGATGCGGCCGGCGTTGTCGTCGCCCCGGCGGAAGTCGATGTCTCGCAGCGGAGCCTTGTCACGGCTGCCTGCATCGGCAAAGGTAGGCGTTGCACTGGCAACGGGGGCCGCGGCTGCCACGGCATCCAGCACCACCAGGATCGACTTGCCTTTGAGTTCGGCCTTGTACGAGGTGGCCTGTTTCAGGTTAAGCACAATGCGCGAACGGTCACCGACCTGCACCACATTGACAGAGCGCAGGTTACCCTGGTTCACATCGATGGACGAGCGGCCAATGCCGTTGGACACGCCCGGAAAATCGAGCGCGATGCGGGCGGGTGACTGGATAGACACCCCCGACGGCAGGGCCGCCAGTGGTTCACTGAGGTCGATGCGGATGACCTCGGCGCCCCCCTGGATGGAGCCAGTGACGGACTCAATGGTGGCTTGCGCATGCGCGGCCACCGAGGTTAGTGCCAAGACCAGCGCCGCGGCAAACTTTTCCAGCTTACGGTCTAGCATGTGCCACCCCATTCGATTCTGCTTATTCATTTCGCTCCCTCTTGTAGCACCAAACTAGCGGGCCGCTCGATCCAGTCTCCGGTCGAGTCCTGCACAATTTCCCGTAACGTAAGTTCTGATTCATCGATCTTCATGACCCGGCCGTAGTTCAAACCCAGATAGTTGCCCACACGCACCTGGTAGAGCAGGTTATCGATTTTGACCAGGGCCACCGGCTGACCGGCTTTGCGCAAGCTGCCCACCATCACCATGGAATCCACCGGGTAGGCTTCCAGCGCCTCTTTGCGGCGCGACATCTCGGGCGCGATCAGCGCGGTGTTGGCCACGCTTTGGGTGGAGTCGCGCTTGAGCGCCTGCGTCAGCTTTTGCAGGCTGAACGGGTCCACCAGGCCTTCTTGGGTATAGGCCTGGGGGATAAATTTCTTGGGCTCCACCAAGGGGATGACGCGGGGGTGGACCTGGTTGCGCTGGTCCGCCATCCACTGCAGCAATTCATCCTCTCCGGAGACGCTGCACCCCGCCAGCAGGACTGCAGCCAAACTACCCAGAACCACAAAGGGAAACCATCTCATTTTTTGGCTCCCGGCTTTTGCGCAGCGATTTCTTCGGTATCGAGGTAGCGGAAGGTTCTGGCGGTCACTTCCATGGACAGCATGCCGTCCTGGCTGGCGGCATTCACGGGGCTGATGGATAGATTATTGAGCGTCACGATGCGGGATAAGTTGGCGACATCCGATGCGAAGGCCCCCATGTCGTGGTACTTGCCAGTGACCCGCACGGCAATCGGCAGCTCGGCGTAATAGTCTTTGACCACCACCTGGCCCGGGCGGAACACTTCAAACTGCAGGCTGCGTCCCAGACCGGCCTGGTTGACATCCGACAGCAAGGCGGCCATTTCGGCTTTGCTGGGTAACTGCTTTTCGAGCTGCGTTACGTACTGCTGGATCTGTTCGCGCTGCTTTTTGAGGGCCTCCAGATTCACGGCCTTGCCCAGCCGGGCGGTGTAGGTTTCGCGTAGCTGGGCTTCCTGGGTTTGCTCGGCGATCAGCTCTTCTTCGTAGCTGCTGAGCCAGGTGTACCAAAGGCCGGCGACCACCGCCAGCACCACCACAAAGAACAACAGATAGCGCGGCACCGTGGGCCACACAGACGGGTCGTTGGGGTTCAGGTCGCGAAACTGCCGCTGCAGCGAATCCTGCATGGCCTTGAAGTCGATATTCACGGAAGGTTTTTTTGTAGCCATGGCACTTTTGCTAGGGGCTGGCGACCGGAGCAGATGCCGCCGATTCAATGGTTTTTTGCACTTCGCTGGAACGCATCAAACGCACCCGTAAATTGAATTTGGCCACCCGCCGCTGGTCTCGCGCAGTCAGGCTCACGTTGCTTGCCACGATTTCCACCAGATCCGGTTTGGACAGCCAGGGCGTGTTGTTGGCCAGATTGCGTAGCAGCTCCGATACGCGCTCATTGGACTGGGCCACACCCTGGATGGTGACGCTTTGATTTTCCTGCTTCAGGCTGGTGATATAGGTTCCATCTGGCAGCTGTTTCACCAGTTCATTGAGTAAATGAACCGGCAGATTGCGGTCGGCTTGCAGGTCTTCTACGGCTTTCTGGCGCTCGGTCAGGGCTTTGATTTCCGATTCGATGTTGGCGATTTCCTTGATCTGGCCGTCCAGCACCGCAACCGCCTGGGTCAATTTCCCGTTGCGCTCTTGCTGGCCCGAGATCTGGGCCTCGTACCACAGGAACCCGGCACCAATGAGGGCTGCGCCCAGCAAAGCCGAAAGCGCCAACATCACCTGGAAGGTCTCGCGCCTGCGCGCCCGAGCCGCCTCGCGGTGCGGCAATAGATTGATCAGGATCACTGCAGAAACCTCCGCATGGCCAACCCACACGAGGTGAGGTACGAAGGCGCTTCGCGCAGCACTTTTTTCAACCGAACATCGTTGCCCATCTCCATGCCTTCAAACGGGTTGACCAGGCTGCAGGCAAAGGATGCATGCTGGGTGACGGCCTCGGTCAGGCCAGGCAAGGATGCGGAGCCACCGGCCAACAGCACGTGGTCCACCTTGTTATGAGGCGTGCTGGTAAAGAAGAACTGCAAGGCCCGGCCCACTTCCTGGGCCAGACTTTCCACAAAGGGCTGCAACACCACACTGCCGTAGTCCTCGGGCAGATCACCGCTGCGTTTTTTGCTCTCGGCCTCTTCCTGCGAAAAACCGTACTGGCGCACGATGAGCTGGGTCAACTGGGCCCCACCAAAGGCCTGGTCGCGCTCGTACAGCACTTCGTCGTTGCAAATCACCTGCATGCTGGTGGCCAGGGCCCCGACTTCAAACAAGGCCACCAGGGCATCTGCACCCCGGTTGGCCATGCGCTCAATCAGACGCGAGGTGGCCAACCGCGCCGAATACGACTCGATGTCCAGAATCACGGGGTTCAGTCCGGCAGCTTCGGCCAGACCTTGGCGGTCTTGCACTTTTTCCTTGCGCGAAGCGGCAATCAGCACGTCCACATCGCCCGCCGAACTGGCGCTGGGGCCGACCACGCAAAAGTCCAGGCTCACCTCGTCGAGCGAAAAAGGGATGTATTGGTTGGCTTCCGATTCGACCTGCACTTCAAGCTCCAGGTCTGACAGTCCGCCCGGCAGAACAATGCGTTTGGTAATCACCGCAGAAGGCGGCAAGGCCATGGCTACGTTCTTGGTGCGGGTGCCGCTTTTTTTCACCAGCCGACGCATGGCCTCTGCGACCTCGTCGAACTTTTCGATATTGCCATCGGTGATCCAACCGCGCTCCAAAGGCTCAATTGCGCAACGCTTAAGCACCAGGTTTCCGACCGCATCATGGTCCAGCTCGACCAGCTTGAGACTGGACGAACTGATGTCAAGACCCAGCAACGGCTGGGGTTTGCGACTGAACAACGATCCCAATGAGATCAAATCTTTCTCCCGGTACTGAGCAGAATGCTACAAAAATTAACATTTGACGGGGATGCTATCAGTAAGCCTAACCCCCAGCAAAGCATATTTCCACACGTAAATCTACAGAGCGTTGCCAAAAGTACACGCACGCTCTTGGCGAACAGCCCCGAGCGTAAGGGCAAAATGGGGGCGATTTGCGGTTGCCGCCCTCCCTTTTTTCTTTTTCTGCTCGCTGTGTCCTATGCCTTCAAAATCTCCGTCTAACACTCCCCCAGCAGCTCCGGGCTCACGGATATTGGCATGGGCCCTGAGCCTGCTGGGTTGGACGCTGGGCTTGGCACTGGCGGGCGTGTTGGTGCTGACCATGGTGGTGGGCGTGGCACTGGCCGTGGCCTACCCCAATTTGCCCGATATTTCCGAGCTTTCGGACTACCGCCCCAAACTGCCGCTGCGGGTGTACTCGGCCGAAGGCATCTTGCTGGCCGAGTTTGGCGAAGAACGCCGCAGCCTGACCCCCATCAAGGACATCCCGCAGGTGATGAAAGATGCCGTGCTGGCGATTGAAGACGCGCGCTTCTACCAGCATGGCGGCGTGGACTACAAAGGCATGGTGCGCGCAGCCGTGGCCAATATGGGCCGCATGAAAAGCCAGGGAGCCTCCACCATCACCATGCAGGTGGCGCGCAACGTGTATTTGTCGGCCGAAAAAAGCTACACCCGCAAGATCTACGAGATCTTGCTGACCTTCAAGCTCGAACACGCGCTGAGCAAGGACCAGATCCTCGAGATCTACATGAACCAGATCTTCCTGGGCAACCACGCCTATGGCTTTGCCACGGCGGCGGAAACCTACTTTGGCAAACCCCTGAAGAATCTCAGCATCGCCGAAGCCGCCATGCTCGCGGGCCTGCCCAAAGCGCCTTCGGCCTACAACCCGATCGCCAACCCCACCCGCGCCAAGATCCGCCAGCAGCACATCATCACCCGCATGGAAGAAAACGGCTTCATCACCGAAGACCAGGCCAACGCTGCCCGCAAGGAAGAGTTGCAGGTGCGCACCGGTAGTGCCGGTGACCGCATCCACGCCGAATACGTGACAGAGACCGTGCGCCAACTGATGTTTGCCCAGTACGGCGTAGAAACCTACACCCGGGGCCTGAACGTCTACACCACGCTCAATGCCCGCGACCAGGATGCCGCCTACAAGGCCTTGCGCCGGGGCCTGATGGACTTTGAGCGCCGCCAGATCTACCGCGGCCCGGAGAAGTTCGTCAATCTGCCCACCGACCCGGCCGACCTGGACGACGCGATCGACGACGCCCTGGTAGACCACCCCGACAACGGCGACGTGATGTCGGCCATGGTGTTGAATGCCAACCCCAAGAAGATCAACGCCGTACGCCAGAACGGCGACGTGGTGGACATCACCGGCGACGGCCTCAAACCTGCGCAGTCGGGCCTGTCCGACAAAGCCCCGCCCAACATCAAGATCCGGCGCGGCGCCATCATCCGCGTGGTGAAAACGGCCAAAGGCACCTGGGAAATCACCCAGTTGCCCGAAGTGGAAGGCGCATTTGTGGCGCTGGACCCGCGCGACGGCTCCATCAAGGCCCTGGTAGGCGGCTTTGACTTTCAAAAGAACAAGTTCAACCACGTGACGCAGGCCTGGCGGCAACCAGGCTCCAGCTTCAAGCCCTTTATCTATTCAGCCGCCCTGGAAAACGGCTTTACCCCCGCCACCATCGTCAACGACGCACCGCTGTTTTTTGACGCAGGCGTGACCGGCGGCCAGCCCTGGGAGCCCAAAAACTACGACGGCAAGTTTGAAGGCCCCATGACCATGCGCACCGCGCTGGCCAAGTCGAAAAACATGGTCTCCATCCGTCTGCTGCAGGCCATCGGCCCCAAGAAAGAGCAGGAATGGATCACAAACTTCGGTTTTGACCCCGAAAAACACCCCCCCTACCTGACCATGGCGCTGGGCGCGGGCTCGGTCACGCCCATGCAAATGGCCTCGGCCTACGCGGTGTTTGCGAATGGCGGCTACCGTGTCAACCCCTGGCTGGTGGCCAAGGTCACCGACCATAAAGGCAAAGTGCTGGTGGAAACCAAGGTCCCCGTGCTGGACGAGTCGGTGCGCACCATAAGCCCGCGCAACGCCTTCATGATGACCAACCTGCTGGGCGAGGTGACCCTGCGCGGCACGGCGGCGGCTGCCCAGCGCACCCTGAAACGCCCTGACGTATACGGCAAGACCGGCACCACCAACGACTCCATCGATGCCTGGTTTGCAGGCTACCAGCCCACGCTGACCGCCATCACCTGGATCGGCTACGACACGCCACGCAACCTGGGCGCGCGCGAAACCGGCGGTGGCCTGGCCCTGCCGGTGTGGATCAATTTCATGGAAACCGCCCTGAGCGGCGTGCCGGTGGTGGTGCCCGTGCCGCCCGAAGGCGTGACCAACGCCGGTGGCGACTGGTTCTATTCCGAATACGGCCGCAGCACCGGCGTGACCAGCCTGGGCGTGGACGATGCGCAGACCGCTCCGAGCAATGGCGGAAATGGCGCGGCCACACCGCCGCCCCCGGCCAACGAAGAGCGCAACCGCATCATTGATCTATTTAAAAACTAGCTACGGC
The DNA here is from genome assembly GCF_056521425.1 of Rhodoferax sp. LS1P39. Lineage (NCBI taxonomy): Bacteria > Pseudomonadati > Pseudomonadota > Betaproteobacteria > Burkholderiales > Comamonadaceae > Rhodoferax > Rhodoferax sp. LS1P39. Next base: position 15,794 of record NZ_JBWMAV010000024.1, read on the forward strand.
TTAAATTCCAGCGCCAGCCCAGACTGCGCGCTGGCATCGCGCGTCAGGCTGGCAAAAAACTCGCCCTGGCCCTTGGTGTCTAGCCACTGATCGCTATCAAACTTGTAGTGGTAGCCACCCGACTTGGCGGCCAGCCAGACTTCCTGCAGCGGCTTTTGCAGATTGATGATGATCTGGCTGCGGTTGGGGAAGGTCAGGGTGACCATGCCGCCGGTGCGCTGGTTGTCGATATCGGCATCGGTGCTGTCGTTGATGCGGTCGCAGCTGGCCTCCACGGCTTGGAGCAAAATTTCCGCGCGGTCCATGAATTCGGGGTCGGTCATACAATTTCGCCATGTTGAAGTTAAGCCAAATTCTAGTCAGCCGCCCCGTCCTTGCCGCCACCATGGTCGCAAGCCTCGCCTTTCTGGGAGGCTGCGGCCAAAAAGGCGAGCTCTACCACCCCACGGAACCGGCCAGTACGCGCCGCGCCACGCTGCCCCAAACCTTGACTCCCGAGGTGCTGAAACCCTCCGCCCCAGCTTCCCCGGCCTCCGCACCGTAATTTCGATAATTTGCAGGCCTTACCCCCCAGATCCCTGCAAAACCCCGGCCACCCACCGCAAGCACCGTGCATTTGCTATGGATGGGCGCGGGCCACCGCACTACCATTGCGCTAACCTTTTTTGCATCCACACCCATGACATCCCCCCTGCCCGGCCACCCCCACATCGCCTACCAAAATAACGCCCTGTGCATCGAAGGCCAGCCGCTCGCCGCCCTGGCCCAGGCCCACGGCACGCCTTTGTTCGTCTACTCCAAAGCCTCCATGCTGGAAGCCCTGGCCGCCTACCAGCGCGGCTTTGCGGGCCGCAAGGCGCAGATTTGCTACGCCATGAAGGCCAATTCGTCGCTGGGCGTGCTGCAGGTGTTTGCCCAGGCCGGCTGCGGCTTTGACATCGTCTCCAGCGGCGAGCTGGCGCGGGTGCTGGCCGCCGGTGCGGTGGCCTCCAAGGTGATCTTCTCCGGCGTGGGCAAGACCCGGGCCGAAATGCGCCATGCGCTGGGCGTGGCCATCGGCTGCTTCAACGTGGAAAGCACCGCCGAACTGGAAGTTTTGAACGAAGTCGCGTTGTCCATGGGTCTGCGCGCGCCGGTCAGCATCCGCGTGAACCCCAACGTCGACCCCAAGACCCACCCCTACATCTCCACCGGGCTCAAGGGCAACAAGTTTGGCATTGCCCACGAAGAAACCCTGGCCACCTACCAGCGCGCCGCCAGCCTGCCCGGCCTGCGCGTGGTGGGCATCGACTGCCACATCGGCAGCCAGATCACCGAGGAAACCCCGTACCTGGACGCGATGGACCGCGTGCTGGACCTGGTGGATGCCATCGAGGCCGCCGGTATCACCCTGCACCACATCGACTTTGGCGGTGGCCTGGGCATCAACTACCAGGACGACACCCCGCCCGCAGCCGACGCGCTGTGGCACCAACTGCTGGCCAAGCTGGACGCACGCGGCTACGGCCAGCGCCAGCTAATGGTTGAGCCCGGCCGCTCGCTGGTAGGCAACGCGGGCGTGTGCCTCACCGAGGTGCTGTACCTCAAGCCCGGCGAGCAAAAGAACTTCGCCATCATCGACGCGGCCATGAACGACCTGCCCCGCCCCGCCATGTACCAGGCCTTCCATTGCATAGTGCCGCTGGCTCCCCGGACGGAGGCCACCACGCTGGTCGATGTGGTCGGTCCGGTGTGCGAAAGCGGCGACTGGATTGGCCGCGACCGCGACCTGGCGGTGCAGCCCGGCGACCTGCTGGCCGTGCTGTCGGCCGGGGCCTACTGCATGAGCATGGCCAGCAACTACAACAGCCGGGGCCGCCCTGCCGAGGTGCTGGTGGATGGTGCAGCCGCCCACCTCATCCGGACCCGCGAGTCGATTGCCGACCAGATCCGGTTTGAAAAGCTGGTCGCTTAAATTATCATTTTGATAGCACAAAAGCGCCATTCCATAAGCACAGGGCTGGTATTTCATGTCCATCATCCTCGATACGCACTTGAAGAGCTTCCCGGCGACCGCCCCGGTGCAGGCCAGCGACCTGGCAGGTAGGGGCTGGAACCTGTTGGCCAATGACCTGGCGTTTCCGCTGGCCGTACTGAACCGGTCTGCGCTGGCGCACAACATCGCCTGGATGCAGGCCTATGCCGAGCGCAAGGGCGTGGTGCTGGCCCCGCACGGCAAAACCACCATGTCGCCCGAGCTGTTTGCCCAGCAACTGGCTGCCGGGGCCTGGGGCCTGAGCTTTGCCACGGTGTACCAGGCGCGGGTGGGTGTGGCCGCCGGGGCGCGCCGCATCGTCATCTGTAACCAGGTGGTCTGCGATGCCGACTTTGACGCGCTGGCGGCGCTGCTGGCTTCGCAGCCCGGCCTCAAGATCTGGTTTCTGGTGGATTCGCTGGCGCAACTGGATTTGATCCAAGACTGGGCGCAGAAGCGCCAAGCCACCGTACCGTTTGATGTGCTGCTGGAAATGGGCATTCCCGGCCAGCGTACCGGCTGCCGTACCGCCGAGCAGGCCATGGCCCTGGCCCGTGCGCTGGCTGCGTCCCCGGCGGTGCGCCTGGGCGGCATCGAATGCTACGAGGGCGGCGTGGCCCGTTGCGACAGCGCCCACGATGCCAGCGAAGTCACGGCCCTGCTGCGCCGCGTCACCGAGGTGGTGCGGGCGGTGGATGCCGAAGCCCTGTGGCAGGGCGAAGAGCTGCTGGTGTCCGCCGGAGGGTCTGCCGTGTTCGACCTGGTGCTGCCGCTGCTGCGCACCCAGGGTTTGTCGCGCCCCTTTACCGGTGTGCTGCGCTCGGGTTGCTACATCACCCACGACGACGGCAACTACGCCCGGTATCTGAAAAAGTTGGAGCAGCGCGAGGGGCTGGACAGCTCCTTGCGCGCCGCCCTGTCGGTGTGGACGCTGGTGCAGTCGGTGCCCGAGCCCGGTCTGGCCCTGCTCACCTGTGGCCGCCGCGATATTTCTTATGACCTGGAAATGCCGCTACCGCTTATGCATGGGGCGCAAGCAGCTACTAAAAATATAGCAACACCGCCCGACTGGCACATCAGCGCATTGAACGACCAGCACGCCTACCTGCGCTTTGACCCCGCAGGGGTGGTGCCCCAGGTGGGCGACCGCGTGGTGCTGGGCATTTCACACCCCTGCACCACGTTTGACAAATGGCGCTGGATGGCGGTGGTGGAAGACGATGGCCGCGTCACCGGGGCCATTCACACCGAGTTTTGAAGTCACAACTGGCATTCCGCAGCCAACACCCGCTAAGATTCCCTAGTGACAGCAGCACACCAGGAAACTTACATGGGACTACCCCTGAGCCAACCCCACTTTGATGCCGATGCCTACCTGGCCTGGGAGGCCGAGCAGCCCCATCGCTCCGAATACGTGGCAGGAGAAGTGTTCGCCACGGTGGGCGTACGGCGCACGCATGCAACTGTAGCCTTGAATATAGGAGCCGCGCTACGAGAGCACCTGCGGGGCTCGCCATGCCTGCCCTTTATTGCCGACATGAAGCTGCACGTTGCGGCGGCCAATGCCTTCTTTTACCCCGATGTGATGGCTACCTGCGACGAGCGCGACCGCCGGGCCGACTTGTTTGTAGAGCACCCTAAGCTGATCGTGGAAATTTTGTCCGCCTCCACCGCCGCCTACGACCGGGGCGCCAAGTTTGTCGCCTACCGACAAATAGCGGCCTTGCAGGAGTTTGTGCTCATTGATGTGGACACCCGGCGCATCGAAATCTACCGCCGCCAACCCAACAATGAATGGCTGTTGCACGACTACGCGGGCGAGCCTAGCTGCCGTTTGGAGTCTGTGGGCTTGAGCTTACCGATGGAGACTGTGTTTGAAGATGTGGACACGGGCGCGGCAGAGGCGGCCTCGGCTGAGTCTTGACACCGATCAGATCAAAATACTGATTTTTATAGCACTACACGCTTATTCGATGGGCGCTGGAGGCCTTTTTTCTTGAAATATTGGGCCACGCGCCAGCCCAGCAGCACGGCGATGATGGCGGCGTACACACCCACCTCGGCAAAGTTGTTCTTGCCCGCCCGCATCCAGAAAAAGTGCAACAACCCCAGCCCGGCAATGGCGTAGACCAGCTTGTGCAAGGTCTGCCAGCGTTTGGCTCCCATCGCCTTGATGGCGCGGTTAAACGAGGTGGCGGCCAGCGGGGTGAGCAGCACAAAGGCCAGGAAACCCACCAGGATGAACGGCCGCTTGGCGATGTCTTTGGCGATATCGGGCACGTCAAAGCCCATGTCGAACCAGCTGTAGCTCAGCAGGTGCAGCACCACATAAAAGTACACGTACAGCCCCAGCATCCGCCGAAAGCGCGCCAGGCCAGGGGTGTTGGTGAGGGTGCGCAGGGGCGTGACGGCCAGCACGATGCAGATAAAGCGCAGCGTCCAGGAGCCGGTGGCGCGGATCAGGTGCTCGGCGGGGTTGGCCCCCAGGCCGTCGGTAAACGCGCCATAGACCAGCCACAGAAAAGGCAGCAGGCACAGCACAAACACACCCGGCTTGGCAGCGGGGTGGAGCAACAGCTTGTTCATGGTTTTAGAAGTTTTTGGTCAGGTCCAGCCCGGCGTAGAGCTGGCCCACCTGCGCCTCGTAGCCGTTGAACATCAGGGTTTTGCGCTTTTTGGCAAACAGGCCGTCTTCGCCGATGCGGCGCTCGGTGGCCTGGCTCCAGCGCGGGTGGTCCACGTTGGGATTGACGTTGGAATAAAAACCGTACTCGTTGGCGGCGGCCTTGTTCCAGGCGGTGGCGGGCTGCTTGTCGGTGAAGCGTATCTTGACAATGCTCTTGCCGCTCTTGAAGCCGTATTTCCACGGCAGCACCATGCGCACCGGCGCGCCGCTCTGGTTGGGCAGTACCTCGCCGTACATGCCGAAAGTAAGCAGCGCCAGGGGATGCATGGCTTCGTCCATGCGCAGGCCTTCCACGTAGGGCCACGACAGCACCCGTGAGCCCACAAACGGCATGGTCTTGGGGTCGGCCAGGGTGACGAACTCGACAAACTTGGCGCTGCCCAGCGGCTCCACCGCCTTGATCAGCGCGCTCAGCGAGTAGCCCATCCACGGGATCACCATGGACCAGCCCTCCACGCAGCGCAGGCGGTAAATACGCTCTTCCATGGGGGCCAGCTTGAGCAGGTCTTCCAGCGCGTATTTGGCGGGCTTTTTGACCAGGCCCTCGATCTCCACCGTCCAGGGCGTGGTTTTCAGGGTGTGGGCGTTTTGCGCGGGGTCGGACTTGTCGGTGCCGAACTCGTAGAAATTGTTGTAGGTGGATGCGTCCTTGTAGGGCGTGATTTTTTCCATCACCGCAGCCCCCGCCACCGCCGACTTGGCGCCGACCAGCGGGGCCAGCTTGCCTGAGCCCTGGGCCATGGCTTCACGGCCCGCCCAGGTGGCCAATGCTGCCCCGGCGACTCCACTGGCCATCAGCTTGACCATGTCGCGCCGCCCGGTGTAGACGCGCTGCGGCGTGATCTCGCTCGATGCGGGGTGGAGAAAGCCGTCGGAGTGGGTCTTGATCAACATGGTAGAAATCCTGGTGGTTTGGCTATCAGTCGTCCGAGACGCAAAAGTCTTACAAGGTTCCGTAGCTGTGGAGTCCACTCAAGAACATATTCACGCCCAAAAAGGCAAAACTGGTCACGCCCAGCCCGGCCAGCGCCCACCAGGCGGCCACGGTGCCGCGCAGGCCCTTCATCAGCCGCATGTGCAGCCAGGCGGCGTAGTTGAGCCAGACGATCAGGGCCCAGGTTTCTTTCGGGTCCCAGCTCCAGTAGCCGCCCCAGGCCTCGGCCGCCCACAGAGCCCCCAGCACGGTAGCAATGGTGAAAAAGGCAAAACCTACGGCGATGCACTTGTACATCACGTCGTCCAGCACCTCAAAGCTGGGCAAGCGGGCTGCAATGCGTTGGCGGCCCCACAAAATGCCGCCCATGATGGCCGCAGAAATCAGCAAATACACCGCCCAGTAACTGCCACCAGCCTCGGTGGTGGTTTTGCGGAACACCAGCGGCATGAAGCACAGCACCACGCCCAGCAGCCACAGGGGGGTGAGCTTGTGCCAGCGCGTTTCCAGCGCCTGCTGCTTGATGAGGTAGCCAAACGCCAGCATCGCCGCCATGGCAAAGGTGCCGTAGCCAATGAAGTTGGCGGGCACGTGCAGCTTCATCCACCAGCTTTTCAGCGCGGGCACCAGGGGCTGGATTTCATGCGCCTCGCGCACCACGGTGTACCAGAGCAAAAAGCCCACCGCCGCGCTGACCACCAGCATCACCATCGCCCCCATGGAGCGGGTGTGGTACTGGGCTTCAAAGTACAAATAAAAGGTGGCGGTGAGCCAGCAGAACAGCACGAACACTTCGTACAAGTTGCTCACCGGGATGTGGCCCACGTCAGCCCCGATCAGGTAGCTTTCGTACCAGCGCACCATGGTGCCCACCAGGGCCATGGTCACGGCCGCCCAGGTAATGCGGGTGGCTATGGATTCCATGCTGGCGCTGTTGCTGCCGGATGCCACCACGCCCAGCCAGTAAAAAATGGTGGCCATGAAGAACAGCACGCTCATCCACAAAATGGCCGACTGGCTGGACAAAAAGTACTTCAACCAGAACACGGTTTCGGAGCGCGGCAAGCTACCCTGCCCATCGACCTGGTAGGACCAAATCGCCAGCAGCGACAGCGCCGCCACCCCCAGCATCAGCACCCGTAAAGGTCGCCAGAACCAGCCGATCCAGATGGCGGCGGGCACGGTTCCCAGCAAGATGCCTTTTTCGTACACGTCCATGAAGTCCATGTAGCGGCTGAACGCAAACAGGCCACCGGCCACCACCAGGGCGGCAAACAGCCAGTCGAAAGCGCTACGGCTACCAAAGTAGGCCTCGTTGAGCTGGATGGTGGCAGGGGTTGCCGATGTCGTGGTGGAAGTGTTCATATCAGTCTTTCGCCCCAATCAGCTTGGCTTTGAGGTGGTCAAATTCGCGGTCGCCATCCATGGTCTTGCGGTTGGTGGACAAGGCCATGCTGGCTTCCGTTTGGCTATCTCCCTGGCTGAGCCAGACCCAGACGCGGCGCTCGCGCACGTACAGCATGGCAAACACGCCCAGGATCAGAAACGCACAGCCAAGATACACCACCGTCTTGCCGGGTGCGCGGGCCACCTGGAATACGCTGGCCTGCACCTGGGTGAAGTTGGTCAGCCCAAAGGCCATGGGCGCGGGATAGAACTGCACGTCGCTCAGGGCCAACACGGCCTGGGTCATGTAGCCCTGGGTCTTTTCCGAGGGCTCCAGGGGCGGCAGCCCGGCCTGGGTCTGGGCGCTTTGCAGCAGCTCGAACAGCACGCCATTCAAGATACGTACCAGCACGGCACCGGCTTTTTCGCGTTCGGCCTCGGGCACATTGGCTTCGATGAAGTCAGCAATCGCCTGCAGGCCGCCCTTGGCGTTCTTGCCGCCGGGCTCAGTCCCGGCAAACAGGGCCATGGCGCGGTTGGCCGACAGGCTGAGCTGCTGCGCCAGCTCGGGCCGCGCCGGGTCTACCGCCTTGGCGGCGTAGCGCTGCACCGCCTGGGCGCGCAGGGCCGGGTCAAGCAGCGCGGCGCGCAGGCGGGTAAAGCTGTCCATGCTGCCCTCGCCATCCACCGGGATGCGCAGGTAACGGAAGGCATCCACCGGGTTCTCGCGCATGCCCAGCAGGTAGACCGGCACGCCGTCGCCGGTATCCACCGGCAGCATGTAGTTGTGGAACTCGCGGGCCTGGCCTGCGGCGTCGCGCAGCTTGTAGGTGATGCTGGGGCCCACATTGCGCAGCACTTTTTGGGTTTGCGTCTTGTTGGCCGCGCCCAGGCGTGAGTCGATGGCATGGCGCAGATCGACCTTGCGCACATCCGCCCCCGAAGAGGTGGCGTCGGCCCCAAAGTTTTCCACGTTGATGACGCGCAGCGCGGTGTATTCCAGCGTGAGCTTCTCGCCACCGGCCCCCTGGGTGAGCTGCGAGGTGCCGCCGATGGTGCCCTCGATCTCGAACGGCTTGGTGGCCGCCCCCATGGGCATGGCCCGCAGCGAAACCTTGGAGCCGCCGTCGTCAAAGCTGGACTGGTAAATCTCCACGCCCTTGTAGTTAGCTGGGTGGTTGACCTCTACGCGGGCGGGAATGGCCGCGCCGGTTTCCTTGTCGCGGATGATGATGTCGCTGGCAAACAGCTTGGGCATGCCGGTGGAGTAGTACTCGACGATGAACTTCTTCAGCTCGATGGCAAACGGCAGGTCTTGCAGCACCACGCCATCGGCCCGGTTCAGGATGGCGGTGCTGCTTTGCCCGCCCTCGGCCACCAGGATGTTGCCGCGGAAGGTGGGATTGTTGGCATCCAGGCGGTGCTGCACCGGCACATCGGCGATCAGGCCGCCGCCGGTGTAGACCGATTTGCCGTTCAGCAGCATCTGCGCCTTGACCACCAGGTCGCCATCCAGCAAGCCGCCAATGCAGATCAGCACGATGGCGCTGTGCGCGGCGATGTAGCCCAGCTTGTTGGCCGCACCGGCCTTGGCGGCCACCATCCAACCGGTGTCACGTTGCTGCAACTTCACCTTCCAGCCGCCGCTGACCAGGGTCTGGCCGATGCGCCGGGCCGCCACTTCGGGCGATTCCGCCAGGCTGGCCTGGGCGTGGTGGGCAAAGGCTTTCAGGCTCTGGGCGCGGATACCTTCCTTAAAAATCTTGAAATCGGCCCAGATCTTGGGTGTGCTGCGCGCAATGCACAGCGAGGTGCTGAGCACCAAAAACGCCAAAATCAGCATGAACCACCAGGCGCTGTACACCGTGGTCAGGCTGGCTGCCGCAAACACCTGGGCCCAGAACGGCCCGAACTGGTTGACGTAGTTGACCAGCGGCTCCTGCTGCTTAAGCACCGTGCCGATCACCGAGGCGATGCAGATGACGGTCAGCAGCGAGATCGAAAACCGCATCGACGAAAACAGCTCCACCGCAGCGCGCAGCGCATGGGAGCGGGTCTTGACGCGAACGCCGTGGGTGCTGACAGACATGGAAGGAGGAACTCAAAGGCAAAAATAAAAAGGGCGGGCCGTCATCGAGGGCCCGCCCTATTAGGGGACGATTGGCGCGCTTGGTTCCCCAAGCGCCAGGCCTTAGAACGTGTTCAAGGTCTTTTTAGGGCCGCGCAGATACCTGTTCGGGATGCGCAGTTAGGCGCAAAACCCAAGCCAAGGCTTGTGCCTTGGCTGGTTTTGTAACAACGCTGAGCGCCCGAACAGGTATCTGCCCTGCGGGTTGGGGTGAAATCGGGCGATTTGTCTGCCAGAGCCCTTGCATGGGCAGAGAGCCCATGCTGCGGTCTCCGACAACCAACTCATCCCGATTGCACCCCAACGCGGTCCTAAAAAGACCGTGAACACGTTCTTAATGCAGGCCAGCGATGTAATCGGCCACGGCCTTGATTTCGCGGTCGTTCATCTTGGCGGCCACCATGCTCATTTGGGCGCTGTTCTTGCGGCCACCGTCGCGGAAAGTGGTCAACTGTGCGGCCACGTAGTCGGCATGCTGGCCACCCAGGCGCGGGTACTGGGCTGGAATACCGGCACCGTTGGGGCTGTGGCAACCGGCGCAGGCGGCGATCTGGCGGTCGGCAATGCCACCGCGGTAAATGCGTTCACCCAAGGCCACCAACTCTTTGTCTTTGGCGAAACCGGCTTTCACCTTTTTGGAGGCCGCCCAGTAAGAGATGTTGCGCATGTCGTCATCAGTCAGGCCGGCGGCAAAGCCCTTCATCACCGCGTTGTTGCGCTTACCAGACTTGAATTCCTGCAACTGCTTGAGCAGGTACTCGGGGTGCTGTTGCGACAGCTTGGGGTTGGCGGCGATGGCCGAATTGCCGTCCGCACCGTGGCAGGCGGCGCACACCGCGGTAAAGCTGGCCTCGCCTTTGACCAGATCGGGCTTGGCGGCCATGGGCGCTGCGGGTTTTTCCCCGGCAGCAAAAGCCGACACAAAAGGGCTCGCCAGCGCGGCGGCGGTCAACAGGGAGACAAGGAGCTTCATATTCGAGGGGGCCTATCGATTTGTCTTTTCGGGGGCGATTTTGGTGCACATCTGGCGTGAATCCAGGGCGCACAAGCCAATGATTCTACAATGCAGGTCCGGTTCTCTTTACGAGAACTCTTGAAAACGACAGCCGCAGCACCTGCACCCTGTCCTCCGAAGATTCCATGATTCCTACCTCTCCCCCGGCAGCCGACGGCGCGCCCTTGCCCAAATTGCCGCCTGCCAAAAGCCCGGCGGTCATCGCTGCGGGCTGGATGCACACCGCCAAGTTCCTGACCACCGCGCCGCAACTGCACCATCTGCCCCCGCTGACCGTGCCGGAAATCGCCTTTGTGGGGCGCTCCAACGCGGGCAAATCCACCTGCATCAACACCCTGACGCAGCAAAAGCAGCTGGCCTACGCCTCCAAAAAGCCCGGCCGCACGCAAAACATCAACCTGTTCAGCCTGGGCAAACAGGGCATAACCGACGCGGTACTGGCCGATTTGCCCGGCTACGGCTACGCGGCGGTCCCCAAGGCCGACAAGATCCGCTGGCAGCGCGTGATGGCCAACTACCTGGTCACCCGCGAGAACCTGGTCGGCATCGTGATGATGTGCGACCCGCGCCACGGCCTGACCGAGCTGGACGAAATCCTGCTGGACATCGTGCGCCCCCGCGTCGCCGAAGGCCTGAAGTTTTTGATTTTGCTGACCAAGTCCGACAAGCTCAACCGCGAAGAAGCCACCAAGGCCCTCTCCATCGCGCGCCTGCAGGCCGGTGGCGGCGAGGTCAAGCTGTTCTCGGCATTAAAGAAGCAGGGCATCGACGAAGCCAGCCAACTGCTGTGGCAGTGGGCGCACCCTGAGGGCAGCGATGCCCCCGCCCCCAAGCCCGCAGCGCCGGTGCTGGACGAGCCTGAAAATCTGGACGAAGACTGATATTTTCTGGACTCCAACCTGTTGAATTACAACAGTTTTCCTATGATTTTCAGATTTGTTGAAAATGTAGGAAAACTGTAATTTCCAGCCGTCTGCTAAGGATGGACTTGGCGAAGAAGCAGCAAGACAGTCCGGCAATTTGCCCAACAAGCAAAGGCTAATCGCCTAACCGACATTAATGATCTTTTAGGCCTCCAGTGCTTACTCCATAAGCGCAAGCAGCTCCTAAAACCATAGTAAAGCTCAATACACCTCAGGCGCGCCCGGCGGCCGGGTTTTGAAGCGCTTGTGCACCCAGAAGTACTGCGCGGGCATGGTGGCGATGTAGTCTTGCAGGCGGCGGTTCATCAGGGCGGTGTCGGCTTCGGCATCCGCGCTGGGGAAGTCTTCCCAGGCGGGCAGCACCTCCACCTCGTAACCCCAGTCGGTCATGCGGGTCAGCACCGGCACCACCTTGGCGCGGCCCAGGCGGGCGAAACGCGACAGCGACGGCACGGTGGCGGCGGGTACGCCGTAAAACAGCACAAAAAACGCGTCCTTGGCCCCGAAATCCATGTCGGGCAGCAGGTACAGCGGCTGGCCCTGGCGCAGCGAGGCGACGATTTCCTTCACACCCTGTCGGCGGTCAAACAGGCGGGCGTTGCCAAAGCGCTGGCGGCCCTGGGCGATCCATGCATCCATCACCTGGTTGCTTTGGGGGGTAAAGATGGTGTTGAAGTCGCGCGGAATCTGCTGCGACAAGGCGGTAGCCCCCGCGTCCAGCCCCACAAAGTGCGGCACAAACAGCACGGTAGGCGCATCGCCGCTGAGCTGCGCCACGTCGCCCACAATTTTGAGCCGCTGCAAGGTGCGCTCGGGCGCGCCGTGCCACAGCCAGCCCCGGTCCAGCCAGGCCTGCGTGAAATACACAAAGATTTTCCGCACCAGCGCCCGCCGCTCCTGCGCAGACTGCTCTGGAAAGCATAGTGCGAGGTTGGTGGTGGCGATGGCCCGCCGACCGCCCAGCAGGCCATACAACACCATCCCCAGGACCCAGCCCGCGCCACGCACCCAGGCCAGCGGCAGGCGCGCCAGCAGGCGCATGAACACAATCAATCCTTGGGACAGCATCAAAAATCCAAATCAAAAACGGAAAATCAGGGGCGCGCTTCTGGCCGCGGCTGCTTGTAGCGCGCGTAGCTCCAGAGGTACATGCCGGGGCGTTGGCGGATCAGGTCTTCCATGGCGGCGTTCAGCGCCGCAGCAGCCACCGCATCGCCCTGGTCCAGCGGCAAATGCAGGGGGTGCACATGGATGACATAGCCGCGCCCCCAGGGCAAACGGTCGCCCAAGGCTACCAGCATCGGCGCGCCGCTTTGCCGGGCCAGCCGCAAGGCCAGGGTCATGGTGTAGGCCGGGCGGCCAAAAAACGGGGCCCACACGCCCTGCCCCTCGCCGGGCACCTGGTCGGGCAGCATGCCCACCACCCGGCCCTGCTTGAGCGACTTGAGGATCATGCGCACGCCGCCGGTGGTGGTGGGCGCGGCCTCCAGCCCCGGTGCGGAGCGGGCGGCCTTGAGCAGGTCGTCCAGCCAGGCGAACTTGGACGGCTTGTACAGGATGGTCATCGCGCCGTACTTTTCGCTGAACCGGGCGGCGTGGGCCTGGGGCACCACCTCGAAGCTGCCCACGTGCGGGGTCATGAAAACCACGCCCTTGCCCAGCGCCAGCGCGTCCTCCAGGTGCTCCACGCCCTGCCATTGGATTTTGGGCAGCTTTTGGGCGCGGGGGCGCAACCACAGCCAAGGCAGTTCGGTGGCCAGCTTGCCCGCTTCGGCAATGGCGCGGCGGGCCTGGCGCGGGGCGATACCGGCCTGGGTCACGTTGGCGTTAAAGCGTTTGCGGTAGGTGGGCGATGCCAGATAGGCCAGCCAGCCCAGCAGCGCACCCAGCATGTGCAGCACCGCCAAGGGCAGGTGGGCGGACCATCGAAACAACATGGACATATTTGGTAACGGTAGAATTCAAAGGTCGCTGAGTTAAATGAACTACTTGCAGGGCGACGTTAAACACATCTGCTAAAGCGTTCGCCAAAGCTCCCAGGCTGGCAACGCGCCATCACCAACACAGGAGTTTACAAAATGGCGAACGACTTTCTCTTTACCTCCGAATCCGTCTCCGAAGGCCACCCCGACAAGGTAGCCGACCAGATCTCGGACGCGATTCTGGATGCCATCTTCAAGCAAGACCCCTTGAGCCGCGTGGCCGCCGAGACGCTGACCAACACCGGCCTGGTCGTGCTGGCGGGCGAGATCACCACCAACGCGCATGTGGACTACATCCAGGTGGCCCGCGACACTATCAAGCGCATCGGCTACGACAACACCGAATACGGCATCGACCACAAGGGCTGCGCAGTCATGGTCTGCTATGACAAGCAGAGCAACGACATCGCCCAGGGCGTGGACCATGCCAGTGACGACCACCTGAACACCGGCGCGGGCGACCAGGGCCTGATGTTTGGCTACGCCTGTAATGAGACGCCCGAGCTGATGCCCGCGCCCATCTACTACGCGCACCGCCTGGTCGAGCGCCAGGCCCAGCTGCGCAAGGATGGCCGCCTGCCCTTCCTGCGCCCCGATGCCAAGAGCCAGGTGACCATGCGTTATGTGGACGGCAAACCGCACAGCATCGACACCGTGGTGCTGTCCACCCAGCACCACCCCGACCAGTCGGAAACGCCCACGAAGATGAAGGCATCCTTTATCGAGGCGGTGATCGAAGAAATCATCAAGCCCGTGCTGCCCAAAGAGTGGCTGCAAGACACCAAGTACCTGATCAACCCCACCGGCCGCTTCGTCATCGGCGGCCCGCAAGGCGACTGCGGGCTGACTGGTCGCAAGATCATTGTGGACACCTACGGCGGTGCCTGCCCGCACGGCGGCGGCGCGTTCAGCGGCAAAGACCCCACAAAGGTGGACCGCTCGGCCGCCTACGCCGCCCGCTACGTGGCCAAGAACATCGTGGCCGCCGGTCTGGCGCGCCAGTGCCAGATCCAGGTGGCCTACGCGATTGGCGTGGCCCACCCGATGAACGTGACCATCTACACCGAAGGCACGGGCGTGATCCCCGACGCGCAGATCGCCGAGCTGGTCAAAGCCCACTTCGACCTGCGCCCCAAGGGCATCATCCAGATGCTGGACCTGCTGCGCCCGATCTACGAAAAGACCGCGGCTTACGGCCACTTTGGACGGGAAGAACCAGAGTTCACCTGGGAACGGACGGACAAGGCGCAGATTCTGCGGGCTGCTGCAGGCCTGAAATAAGCACGCTTTACGCTTCACTGGGATACTGGGGGGCTCACCACCCCGCTCCCCGTTATGAACCCTGATGCCGCCCAGTTGTGGCCCGCGCCACGCTGGGCCCTGGCAATTTTGTTGGCCCTGCTTGGCATGCTGGGGCCGTTTTCCATAGACACCTTCCTCCCGGCGTTTGCAGGGATTGCCGCATCCACGCACGCCACCCCGGCGCAGATGCAGCAGACGCTATCGGCCTACCTGTTTGGCTTTGCGTTCATGAACCTGTTCCACGGTGCGCTGTCGGACAGCTTTGGCCGCCGCCCCGTGGTGCTGACCGGCCTGGCGATTTTCACCCTGGCCAGCGCGGGCTGTGCGCTGTCGCAAAGCATTGGGCAACTGGTGTTTTTCCGCGCCTTGCAGGGCTTGTCGACTGGCGCGGGCATCGTGGTGGCGCGGGCGGTGGTGCGCGACATGTTTCCCCCGGCAGACGCGCAAAAGGTGATGAGCCAGATCACCATCTACTTCGGCGTGGCCCCGGCCATTGCGCCCATCATCGGCGGCTGGCTGTTTGTGCACCTGGGCTGGCACAGCATCTTTTGGTTTTTGACCGGCGTGGGCGTGCTGCTGTGGCTGGCCAACTTCCGGTTTCTGCCCGAAACCCTGCATGTTGCCCAGCGCCAGCCGCTGAACGCCCGCAACCTGCTGCGCGGCTACCGGCAGCTCATCGCGAACCCGCGCTTTGTGCTGCTGGCGCTGGCCAGCGGCGTGCCCTTCAACGGCATGTTTTTGTACGTGCTTTCGGCCCCGGAGTTTCTGGGCAGCTTGCTGGGGCTGGGGCCGACGCAGTTTTTCTGGTTTTTTGTGCTGACCATCGGCGGCATCATGGCCGGGGCATGGATGAGTGGCCGTATGGCGGGCAAGATTCCAGCCAAGACGCAAATCCGCCACGGCTTTGTGATCATGGTGGGGGTGTCGGCGGTGAATGTGCTGGCCAATCTGCTGTTCACCGCGCACGTCAGCTGGGCGCTGTTCCCGGTGGCGCTGTTTGCGTTTGGCTGGGCCATGATGGTGCCCGCCGTGACGCTGCTGGTGCTGGACCTGGTGCCCGAGCGGCGCGGCATGGCCTCCAGCCTGCAGGCCTGTTTGGGCTCTACCGCCAACGGGCTGGTGGCCGGGGTGCTGGCACCTCTGGTGATGCACTCGGCCATTGCGCTGGCGCTGGCCTCTGCGGCCTTGCTCAGCGTGGGTTTGCTGGCCTGGATGGGGTTACACCGGCGCTGGCCGGAGGTGGGGCGGGCGGTGTAGGGACCATGCATAAAACGCACAACACCCCACCACGTACGCTACGGTATTAGGAGCTTCTCACGCTCAATCCATAAGCACGGGCAGCCAAAAACACCTGTAACCAGATATCTTTCAGGTATTCCAAAACCACACAAACCCATCAAGCCGCCGCGCTAAACCCCGTGGGGTTGGCGCTCTGCCAGCGCCAGGCGTCGGTGCACATGGCATCCAGCCCGCGCTCGGCGCGCCAGCCCAGCAGCTCCCGCGCCGCAGTGGGTTCGGCATAGCAGGCGGCAATGTCGCCGGGCCGCCGGGGGGCAACCTGGTAGGGCACGGGCTTGCCGCTGGCTTTTTCGAACGCGCGCACCATGTCCAGCACGCTGTAGCCGATGCCGGTGCCCAGGTTCACGGTCAAGAAGTCGGGCACGGCCTGCAGGCGCTCCAGCGCTTTGAGGTGGCCCACGGCCAGATCGACCACGTGGATGTAGTCGCGCACGCCGGTGCCGTCGGGGGTGGTGTAGTCGTCACCCCACACGTTCAAAAATGCGCGCTGGCCCACGGCCACCTGGGCCACAAAGGGCAGCAGGTTGTTGGGGGTGCCGCGCGGGTCTTCGCCGATCAGCCCGCTTTCGTGCGCGCCCACGGGGTTGAAATAGCGCAGGATGCCGATGCGCCACGACGCGTCGCTAAGGTGCAGGTCGCGCAGCAGGTCTTCCACCATCAGCTTGCTGCGGCCATAGGGGTTGGTGGCCGAGAGCGGGTGGTCTTCAGTGAGCGGCAGGCGCTGCGGGTCACCGTAGACCGTGGCCGACGAGCTGAACACCAGCGTCTTCACGCCGCACGCGCCCATGGCTTCGAGCAGGCGCAGGGTACCCACCACATTGTTGTCGTAATAACGCAGCGGCTGCGCCACCGACTCGCCCACCGCCTTGAGGCCCGCGCAGTGGATGACTGCCGTGGCCCCACTGGACTGCAGCGCCGCCGTCAAGGCCGCCACATCGCGGATGTCGCCTTCAATCAGCCGGGGTTTTTTGCCCGTGATGCGCTCCACCCGCGCCAGCGACTCGGGCTGGCTGTTGCAAAAGTTGTCGAACACCGTCACGTCCAAGCCTGCGTTGAGCAACTCTACGCAGGTATGGGAGCCAATGTAGCCAGCGCCACCGGTCACAAAAATCATGGAAAGCCTTTGGTTGTGCAAGGCGCTCATGTTAGAGCCAAAGCGCCCTGCCAGGCCCCATGGCGCTGCATCAGGCGGACATTGCGGCCAGCAGCTCGGTCTTGCGCGAGGCCATTTTTGCGCCCAGGGCCAGCAGGTCCATGCTGGTCTTTTTGGCCTTGGGAAACATTTCGGTGTGCTCCTCTTTCACGTGGTGCTTCACGTATTCGGACAGCACCTTGATCTTGGCATCGAACATTTCGCCGTTGGGGGTCTGCCCTTCCACCTGGGCGATCAGGTCCTTCAGGGTGGCGTGCTCCACCGTGGCTTCGGGCACCAGCTCGGAGTCGTTCAAGGCGCGTTTCACGGCGGGGTAGAAGATTTCTTCTTCCAACTGCGCGTGCACACTCAGCTCCTTGCAGATGGTGCTGACCAACTCTTTTTTCTTGCCGACGGCGCTGGTGATCTCGTACTCGGCAAACAGATCGCTGACCCGCTTGTGGTCGGCCCGCAGCATGGCGGTGGCCTCCTGGGGTTTGGACGGTGCGGACTTTGCGGGTGTTTTGGCGGGGACTTTCGCAGATGCTTTGGTGGTAGTTGACATGGTGTGGCTCCTTGGAGGTTGTGTGGGAATGCTTGCTTTGCCGTCTAGCTGACGAAAATGGCAATCAAAATGATGATGGGGATAGGGATCCCGAGAAATAGCAAAAGCAGTGAACGCATGGAATGTCTCCTTGGGGTTGCGTGGTTAAAACAGGTCGCGCTGGCGGCCACCGAAGGTCGCGGCCAGGCTGGCCATGAAGGCTCCCATCAGCAGCGAAACGAATAGCCACAGGGCGCTGTAGGCCGACGCTTTGCGGGCCTTGTCGGCCGCATTGCGGGTGGCAACCTCTACCTCTTTGGCGCTGGCCTGCACCCGAGCGAACGCTTCGGTAACCCGCTTCTCGGCATCGGCCTGGGGCAGTCCGGTTCGCTGTGCAACCAGCTGGCCTACATACTTTGCATCGTCGGCCGGGAGCTGGCCCTTGCCGATGGCAGTGGCCAAAATGCGCCCCACTTCGGCGGAGGAGGACGCGACCTCGTCCTGGGTGGCTTGGACGGGTGTAATGGCGGGTGTGTCGGCGGGTGCACTTGCAGGTGCGCTGGCTGCAGGCGCTTGCATGCTTTTCCGGAACAGGCCGTCCACCAGATAGCCCTGGTCGGCAAACCCACCGTCCGGCTTGGCGGCAGCGGTCAATGCAGGCATGGCATTGGCCGCCGTGCCCGCAGCACCCGACACTACGCTGGCACCGGCCTGCACACCCCCATTGACGATGCCGCCAATGGCCGATGTCAGCATGGCCGCCGTCACCAGGGTCGCCAGCGCCCAGGCCAGAAATCCGTGGGCGGTGTCACGAAAGTACACCTCGTCGGTATGGGTGCCCGCCCATCGCACGCGCAGGCGTCCGGCCAGGTAGCCACCCAGACCCGCAGCCGCCAGTTGGGTAAAGGCAATCCACACAATCGTCGAGATGCCGAAGGTGCTGGCTGTAGCGCCCTGGCCAGACCAGGGCGACACAGACGACAGCCCCAGGCCGACGCCCAGGATCAATAGAATCAAAGACAGCGCAGCAGCCCCGGCGGCCCCTGCAACAATGGCCGCCCATGAGACGGCGCTGACGGATGGAGCCGGGCTTTGGGCATATGCAGGTGCAAGCCCTGGGGCCCCGTTCGGCGAGGCAGGCAGGTTGGTGTGAATCACGTGGTGTCTCCAAAAGATGAGATTGCATGGTGCGACGGCCCGCCAGGGGTGGCTGTCGGTTCAGCCCGTGGCCTGCAGTAGGACGGCATGCCGCAGGCGCATGGGCATTTGGGCGAAGAGAAGAGCCTAATTTCGCTATGTGGCCTACCGCCTATACGCGGTGGCCGATTCGCCCTATAAGCAGGGATGCGCCTCTCCGCTTTCATCCTCTCGAACATGGAACCCATCCTGCAGGAGTGGCAAGACTTTGCCGCCACCCTGGTGCCCCCAGGACAAACCATGAACAAGGTGGCGCTGCGCGACCACATCAAACTCATACTGGAAAACGTAGCCGCCGACCTGGACCTGCCCCCGACCGATGCCGATGGCACCGACAAGTCGAAAAGCGTGGATGCCTCAGCGACCGAAGAGACCGCAGCCACCGAGCACGGCAAGGAGCGCCTGGCCTATGGCTTCGGGCTGGACGCAGCGGTAGCCGAGTACCGCGCCCTGCGCGCCAGCGTGACGCGCCTATGGCAGAAGTCGCTGAAGGACGAAACCATTCCCGCCACGGCCGTCCGAGACCTGATCCGGTTCAACGAGGCGCTGGATTTAGCCATCACCGAATCGGTGACCAGCTATGCCCATGAAAAGGAGCAGCTCACCCGGGTGTTTGACACCATCTTGTCGTCATCGCCTGACCTCAGCTTCACCTTCGACCTGGAAGGCCGCTTCGCCTATACCAACCAGGCCATGACGGCGTTGCTGGGCCGAGGTATGGGCCAGATCACCGGCAAGTTGTGCGCCGATGTGGGCCTGCCGGGGGCCGATGCGTTGCAACACAGCATCCACGCCGTCATCCACACCAAAAAGCCGGTGCGCGGCGAGATGCGCTATACCGCAGACGGCGTGGATACCGACATCTACGACTACATCTTCGCGCCCGTGCTGGACGCGGCAGGCGAAATCGAGGCGGTGGTCGGCACGGCCCGCAACGTCACCGACCGCAAGGCCACCGAAGAACACAACTGGCGCAGCGCCAACTACGACAGCCTCACCGGCTTGCCCAACCGCAGACTGTTCCTGGACCGGCTGGACCTGCAGCTACGCCACGCGGCCCGCTCCCAGTGCCTGCTGGCGCTGCTGTTCATCGACCTGGACCACTTCAAGGACATCAACGACACGCTGGGCCACGAGGCAGGCGATGCACTGCTGCGCCAGGCGGCGCTTCGCATTCAATCGTGCCTGCGCAACGAAGACACGGTGGCGCGCCTGGGCGGCGACGAATTCACCGTCATCCTGCCCGACCTGGGCAGCCCCGAGCACGCCAAAGCCGTAGCCACCGTGATCCAGCGCGAACTGGCCCGCCCCTTCGACATCGCCCACCCCGCCCCCCAGGTGTCCGGCAGCATAGGCGTGGCCTTTTACCCGCAAGACGGCCTGACGGTGGGCGAGCTGGTCAAAAGCGCGGATTCGGCCATGTACCTGGCCAAGCAGGCCGGGCGGGACCAGTTCAGCTTTTGCGCGGCGCGGGAGGGGTGAGGGGGGGTATTTTCGGAGACCCGCCCTGCCGGAAATTTGGAAAATCCAGATTGCTCGCAGGATATTGGTCAAGAATATCTAACCAACGCAAATCGCAACTCCTGGCCAAATAGGCAGGAGCAACGACACCGGCAGCACACATTTCCCCATTCGCACGCAAAATTGCGCACAGACGGGGAAATGCGCATGCCACCGTGATCGATGCAATGGACCTGGCCTTGCTCACCGGCCAGCGCCCGGCCGACGTGCTAAAGCTCAAGCATGCGGATATCCGCGACGGGGCGCTGTGGACCGTGCAGAACAAGACCAGCGCCCGCCTGGGCATCGAGATAACCGGGGAGCTGGCGGCCACCATCGCCAGGATCAACGCCCGGCCCTACGAGGCCACCAGCGCCTACCTGATCCAGAACGCAAACGGCCAGCCACTCACCAAGGATGCGCTGCGCTCACGCTTCGACAAGGCCCGCACGCTGGCCGGGGTGACTTTTCAGTTTCGGGATATCCGGGCCAAGGCGGCGACCGATACGGGCGATCTAGCTCACTCGCAAAAGCTGCTGGCGCACAAGAATCGGGAGATGACAGAGCACTACGTCAAGGCCCGGATGGGCAAACGGGTGAAGCCGCTGAGATAACCGCCCTGCTGGGCGAAACGGGCCATTTTTCGGGGTGTGCTTTTCTACTGTCTGCGCAGAATTGTAGAGAAACACCCGGAATTGTAGAGTGGCCCCAGCACCCCAAACGGGCGCTAAGGCGCATGAATAATGGTAGGACGTGAGTGACTTGAACACTCGACCAAAGGATTATGAGAACAAGGGAGCCCAGCTTCCAGACCTCCGTAAGTCCATGAATTTAAAGGCTTTCTTCCGCTCCCACCACCCTTTAGGCCTTAGAACCGAACGTATACCGAACTGTTATGGAGCCCCTGCTTTTTGACAGGGATTTTTCCCATGCAGATCAACGAGTTACGCTCGATCAGCCGAACCGAAACCGAATGCTCGGCCAAACTGATCTTGACGCGCCACTTAGCGGTCGATCAGCAGCCTCACACACCTCGCTTTTATTCTACGCCCTAAGCATTCGATAGCCATTAAGCAGGGCTATAGCGATCGCCGTGGGTTACTCAACGTCGTCCACTCATCATTTTTAATACCACTCTGTCAATGCTCCGCATCGGTATCTGCGTCCTCAATTTTATGGATGCATGCACTCCAAGAACAACATACATTCTCTTTACAAAGCGTCGAAAGAGACACATGACGAACATCATATTTTGTGCAGATGGCACATGGAATGGTACGGACGTAGACGATGACAAGGATGGCGTACCCGATGCCACCAACGTTCTCAAGCTCTTTCATTTGCTCAAAGGTGACACGTCCATTGATTCCCGGCGACTCAAAGACGAAGCAGAAAAGTCTTTGGTGGAAGGTGGCGTGACACGGCAGATTGCCAAATACCTCCACGGCGTAGGTGATTCGTCAAACCCTTTACTGAAGCTGCTCGGGGGTGCTTTCGGTGTCGGCATCATTACCAGAATTGTGCGTGGATACACCTTTATCAGCCGGAACTGGGAGCCTGGGGATGCCATTTTCATCATTGGCTTTAGTCGAGGTGCTTATACCGCACGTGCTCTGGCGGGATTAATAACAAGTGTTGGCCTTTTAAATCCAAAGAAAAATAAGCTTGATGATAAAGATCTGGCCTACAGTCTTGGAGTGGCCGCTTGGCGGAAGTATCGAGAAAACGCTAGTGCCAAGCAGAAAGCTGATTCAATCAAAGAACTGTTCGCTAGCTTCATAGCCACACTACCGGGATATGCACCCATACCGCTCCCCCCCAAAAACTGATAAAGGCCCGCATAACAGCCGTTGCCGTCTGGGTGTTGATGCCAACTGCAGAATGAGCAACGCTACCAGTAATTTCATGACCACCCCAAGTCCTTGCAGAACGAAGCTGGATGCGCCTTTCCCGACACATGTGACCTATCAGTTCGGCATTGGCATAAGCGCGATGAACTGGTCAATTCAAGGTCAGCAGTAACAGCATCACGATTGATACTATTTACGCAGGAGTTCGAGCAGGAGGCCTGTCCGCGTGGCAAGAAAATGCCGCATTAAAAGCATCAGGAGAAAAGAGAATAATAAAAAAATATCCAACAGCGGCGACAACTAGCTGGACCGAATGGAAAAATACACCAAAAGTATTCTAATAGCAACCCATACAAAAAAGCAAGAACAACTGCCAACCACTTCTAAAGCCCGAAAAAATCACCGTCGCACTTTCTAAAAACAGAAACGCCGAAAAATAATTAAACAAGAGTAGATTATGTCAATTGAACTAGCATTAATTGGGGCAATGCTAACTTATAAAATTAGCTGCCTAACTGTGGGGGCATTATTTTGCTATATGGGTTACCGACTTTTCATCCAAAGTATTTGGGGGAAATCTGGTGATCTTAACGCAAATTTTGGAAATAATAAAATTGTTCTAAAAAGTGCAGCTCCTGGGACATTTTTCGCAATTCTTGGAGCGGCTATTGTTGTTTCATCAGTATGGCAAGGTATAAACTTCGACTGGCATAAGGTAAACGACAGTAGTTCGCTTTCATCGTCTAAAGCCCCAAAACTTCCAGAGCAAGAAGAGTCAAAATGAAAAAAATATTCTCATATATTACATTCACAATTGCCCTCATATCGGTCATCAATATAGCTTGGGCTGATCTGCGCAACCCAAATTACATTCAGGCGAAAGAAGCCTATGTCAGAGGCTCGTGGGCAGACGCACTGACATTACTAAAAAAATATCAAGCTGAAGATGCGAGCTTTCTCTTAACAAGTCCATTAAACAGCAGTGCTATTTCCGCAGCGGTATCTTTCTGCGAGAGTAAAGTCACACCAAGGCCCACTCAAGGCTCGGTCCACCTCATTTTGGGCGGTATTCATGGTGAAGGGTCAGCTACTGCCCCAGCTGTTGCGCCCAGTCTACCTGCATCGCCATTAGGACAACCTTCTGGGTACCCTGCTGGATATGGCATGCAAGTCTGTGGATGCTGGGGCCCGTCCCCCCTTCCCTCTGTGCTTGAGCCTAAATGTGCAAGTGGTCAAGTGCGCTTGAACATATGCCCAGAATTTTGTGCATCAGGACAACAATATGCGTACGTCTGCTCTTGATTAATTAAAAAATTATATTGAAAATATAATTAATTATAGGATTATTTAACACATTACTTTTGCTGGTATTAATTTATTTAATAAACACAAAACTTGCAAAATTATTCCCCAGTGAACGTATACGGATAATTACGCCCTCCTAGGTCGAAAAAAAGAGAAATGAGATCGACAACCATAGGCAGAAATGGGGAGTCCTAAAAATAGAGGACCCCACCATTTCCTAGCCTAGGCTGACGCTGCTGTGGGCATTGCCCCCTTGATCATGCTGGATGCAGTGTTGGCCGCGTCCATCAGGGAGGTCGAGCTCAGGTGGGCATAGCGCTCCGTCACGGAGTGGCTTGAATGGCCCAGAATCTTTTGCACCTCGTACAAGCTACGTCCGTTGTTGACCAAGAACGATGCAAATTGGTGCCGAAGATCGTGTAACCGCAGCTTAGGTAGCGCCGCCTTGATCCTGATCCGATCCCACACCTTGTGGACATGGCCAAGACGCTCACCAGTTCTGCCGCTTATGAACAGGTGTGGATGCTCCCGATCAGGATCTTGATTTCTCAGGATACCCAGCAACTCGATGGCACTATCGTTAAGCGGTACCGACCGAACCCGCTTGCTCTTGCTGGTCGCAGCAGAAATACGCCATACCCGTGATTGCGTGTCAACTTGGTCCCACGTCGCATCCAGCGCCTCGTTCAGTCGGGCACCTGTACAGAGTAAGAACAACGCCACATTGCACACGGACCGATTGTCATCAACCTGCAAGACATTCAACAGACCCTGTAGCTGTTCCGAGTCCATGTAGTGCTCCAGCCGATTGTCAGCATTGAACAGCTTTATCCGTGCGATGGGACTGACCGGAATCACATCCCATTCCACGGCCTTGTTCATCATCTGGCGAAGCAGCTTCACCACATGGTCAGCAGATGCTGGTGATAGCTTTTTATCCAGCAAACCCGCATGGAATTCCTGAGCTTCCTGGCGACGTAACTCACTCAAGCGCCGAGCACCAAATTTCTCCCTCACGTACTTCTCAAACAGCCCAACATCTTTTTTCCATGATCGCTTGCGAGGTGTCACATAGGGTAGATATGAATCATCGAAGAAAGCCGCCAAGGTGGGTACAGCCTTCTTTGCCTTTTCCTCACCCCGTGGGTCTGAGCCCATGGTGATGGATGCCTTCAACTGCTTCGCCTTCCTGCGTGCTTCCGCCAAGGAAAATTCCGAGGTACGCCCTAGCTTCTGGTGGCAGGTCTTGCTGGCGGCATCCTTGTAGCGCAGGTAGTAGGTACCCTGCCCAGGACTGCTGGCACGAACTTCGATATACAGGCCCGTACGCAGGGGATCGACGAGCTCATCCTTCTGTTTTCCTGGAGGGCATGCCAGGTGGTTGTCGATATAGGACTGGTCTAGATTTCTGATGATTGCCATGGTTTCCTTTCTTAGGTGGATTTGTGTGGTGACTGAATGGACGGCGTGCTGCAATAGCGGCACCGGGTGTTGAAAATCGGTTTCTTCATAGTGGTGTTGGACAAGGTTTGGGTTGACAGAGGTGTGTAGCTACCGGGATAGCTCAGGGATTTGGCGAGCGGCCTTTGGCCCACATGGAAGACTGAGCATGGGAAACAGGCAAGCCGAAGCCACACAGGCGGCACAGATGGGTGCGTCTATGGGGTGCCCTGCTCAGGTCAGGTCGGGTCACTACCCGTGCTCATAGGGAAGGCACGGCGGCAGCAAGGTGGTGGGAAAGGTGGGAAAACCCCACGCCAGGGGGCCCGCCCTAGAGGATCTATGGAGAGAACCACCAGGACGGAACTACTTTTTCCTTTAGGAAAGGTTGTGGTCTAAAAAACCCACCTCTACCACCTCCCTGGGGAAGACATCACAACCATTTCTGCGCTGTGAAGCTCCAGCAAAGATGAAGGCCTTAGAAGCGGCTATCGGTCACCAGTTGAGCCGCCACTTCTGCTTCGGTGGGTTTGAACTTCACCCCTCGAAAAATTTCAATTCCATGCAGCGTGGCGTGGGTGTGTGCTGGTCAAGTTTTTTCGGACACCGCGATAGGTTGTTTGATTGCCGATTGCTGCTCGAAAGCATTGGGTGGCAAGTTGCCCAGTTTGGAGTGCAGCCGCACGCTGTTGTAGAAG
>NZ_JBWMAV010000025.1:0-32079 GCF_056521425.1 Rhodoferax sp. LS1P39
GATTTCGTGGCTCATGTTGGCCAGGAAGTCGGTTTTGAAGCGGTTGGCTTCTTCGGCCAGCTCTTTGGCCCGGCGCAGTTCGGCTTCGGCGTGTTTGCGTTCGCTGATGTCTTCCAGCACCCAGATGGTGGCTTCGGCAAAGTTCTGCACCGCCACCCGCTGGCCCACCAGCCGCCCGGTAAAACGCCGCCCATCGGCCGCCTGGAATTCGCGCTCCTGCTCCAGGCGCTGGCCTTGGTCCATGAACTGCCGGGCCTCGGCGCGGAACGCCTCGTGCTCCTGGGGTGTGGCAAACAGCAGGCCCAGATCGCGGCGGTGCAAACGCTCCACCGGCAGGCCGACGATGGCCGCAAAGCCCGCGTTGCACTGGCGGATCTGCCCGTCGACCGTGAAGATCAGACCCGACGGAATGTTCTCGAAGATCACCCGCTGCAGCTGCGTCACCTCGTGCAGACGGTTCTCGCGCTCCTTGGTGCCGTCGATCACCTGCAGGTAGCCGGTCGACAGCACCGAACCATCGGGCAGCGCCCGGGGCACCGACGCCAAATGCACCCAGTGCACCTGGCCATCGGGGCGGCGGATACGAAAGTCGCGCGAAAAAGCCTGCATCTTGCGCAGCGCCGTCGCCGAGGCTTCGGCCAGGCCTGCGCGGTCGTCCTCGTGCGCCGTGTTATCCAGAACCCGGGCATCCTGCAGGATGGCGGCGGCGGAAATCCCCAGGATTTCCTGCGCCCGGTCGCTGAGGTAGGTGTAGCGGCTGCGCCCATCGGGGAAGCGCTGCAGCCGGTACACCAGCAAGGGCAGGGCCGAAGTGATCTCGAACAAATCCTCTTGGGCGGCGCGCTGCACGGCTTCGGTCTCCAGCCGGGCACCGGCTTCGAGCAGACGCAGTTGCTGGGTCTGGGCCAGCACGGCAGAGGCCTCGCGCTGGCGGTACTGCAGGAACAAAGCCACCACCACACCCAAGGTCAGCAGGCCCTGGAAAATCGTCAACCAGCGGGTGGTCGTCGCCTGGTGCTGCATCTCCACCGTACGCCGGTCCATCATGGCCGACCCGGACTGGCGGGCCTCCAGCGACAGGTCCCGGATCGGCGCGTACAGCGCGGCCAACTTGCCCTGCACCACGCGCAACTCCTCCGGGGTGGGCGCACGGACCCGTTGGTGGTCAAACACCGGGTCGGCCCCCGAAAAAAACGACTTCACGTGCCAGTTGACCTCGGCCAACCGGGCCTTGTCATCCAGCAGGTAAAACGCCTCGGCCATATCCAGCACACTCGCCCGGCTGTAGAACAGGTCGTAGCGCAGCTGCAGGTTCTCGACGGTTTCGCTCTCGGGCGCATACAGGCGGCGGTCTACCGAACCCGCCAGCCGGTGGTACTCCACCTCCATCTGCGCCATGGACCACACCACGTTGCTGACGCTGCGGCGGCTGACATTGCCCATGGCCTCTTGCTGGTAATACTGGAACACCGCAATCGCCGTGTACACAGCAGCCAAGACCAGCGTCAATAGGAGCAGAAGTTTGCTGCTGCGGTTCATGGAAGAGACTCTCCCGGCATGGCATGCTGACGAGCTCTTACTGGGTCTTCTGTCCTGGCGGTGCGCCCTGGGAGCCACATTCCTCCGCCCCAGGATTCACGATACTGGTAGAGCCAAGATGACAGTTTTACCGAAAAAATCTGCATCCACCTGTAGCAAGCTCATAACTATCTGTAACAAACGAAAACGCATGTATTCAAAGCCCGCGTCTGTGTGCGCAGCGCGTGGAACGCTCCCACCATTTGGCATGATGTCGGCCCCAAGACCCGCTTGCCCCGCAGTCGCTTGCGGGGGCAGCCCCCCTCCAGAAGGACACCCTCCATGAACGCCGATCTCGTACACCGCATGGCCCGCGCCACCCTGGCGGGCGACCTCCCCTTTCCCGAAATCGTGGGCAACCTGGTCGCCGAAGGCGTGGAGTACTACCGCGTGGACTACGTCGCCATGCACATGGGCTTCTACAGCAGCGCAGGCAGCCTGGTCATCGCCCCCCTGCCGCTAGAGGGCCTGCCCGCCGTGGCCGCCGATTTCGATGCCCCGGCGCTGCAAGCCGCCATCCACGACAGCCAGCGCAACGGCCAAAAATTCCGCCAGTTCTCCCACCGCGCCGTCCAGGCCGGCGTGCAAACCTACTACGCCTTCCTGCGCGGCCAGCGGGTGGTGTACCTGGGGCGGCAGGGGGAGCTGCATACGGAGTGGTTTCCGGGGGCGAAGCCGGGGGTGGAGTGATGTTCGCGCGGGTCTTCAAGCGCGATGACCTGCTGAGGCGCTACGGTTTTAATAGCTTCTTGTACTTACTGAATAAGCGCTGGAGGCACTTTTAGCACCAACCGCCAAAAGAGCCTCATAATGCACAAAATTCTGTACGTTATTAATTTCTGGAGGCTGCCATGGCGTTCTCTGTCAACGATGTGATCCCCTTGTCCCTGGCCCGCGCCACGCTGTCCGAGCTGGCCGACCAGGTGCAAGGCGGCACCGAAAAAATCATCACCAAAAACGGCCAAAGCTACGCCGCCCTGGTCGGCGCGCAGCGGCTGGATTACTACCACCAATTGGAGGCTGCCCGCATCCACCTGCTGCTGCTGGACGACGCTGCGCTGGGCCTGGCCGACGTGGAATCGGGCAGGGTCACGGATGCCCGATCTGCACTGAAAAACCTCAAAACACGCCGCGCCAAAGCCGCTTAGGAACGTGCTGTGGCGACAGTGAAGTTCACCACCAACTTTGAAGCCAACCTAAGTGCCATCGAAGCGTTTTGGCAAACGACTGGCTTCCCCATAGGCTACGACCGCCTGCTCGATGCGCTGGGCGACAACGTGATTCCCAACCTGGAACGCTTCCCCCGCATGGGTCGCCCCTTCGCCAGCCGCCCGCCCAAGTCGGTGGAAGCCCTGCACCAGCACGCCGCCCTACACACCCGGCTGGCCAACCTGGGCGAAGACAGCGAAATCCGCGAATACGTGATGACCGACTACCTGGTGCTGTACGCGCTCATCCAGGACACGGCTTACCTGCTGTCCATCCGCCACCACAAGCAGTTGTCTTTTGACTTTGCGCGACTGTGGTTGGGGCAGGAGGGGGTTGAACATCCGTCTTGACATTGCTGTTCAAACGCTCTTATAAATAATCAACAAAGGAGACTCTATGGCTGAGGAGCAAAGCGGAGATCACAAACTCCAGTTTCGACTTTCACGATTCGACGCTCAAATCAAGATGGAATTTGACCTTATTGGCTACCGGATGACATGGTTAATGACATCCCAAGCGTTTCTATTTACGGCCTTCACTGTCTGTGTGACCGCAAAAGATCCTCGTATGGTTAGCGCGGCGGTTGCCATTCAATACATTGTCCCTATCGTCGGTATGCTGTCTGCATTCTTGGTCGCGCTTGCCATAGGTGCGGCACACGATGTTGTTGCAAGCCTGAAACCCGCACGTGAAAAATTGGAAACAATTGCTGAGCGAGAAGGCTACGAAGTACTTGGTGTCGATACGCAAAGCCGTGATCATTGGATCGGCAATCTTCCATCAAGAATACTGCCCTGGGTACTTGCGGGTTTATGGCTCGTGCTTCTCGGATTCGCTGCGCATTTATATTGAATTACTTCAATCAGGCAGAGATGCTGTTTGGTGGCTAACTGTGGACTGACCACCTGCACCAGAACAACTTTCACTCCACAACCACCGCCAGCACCGCCCCCAGCACGCTAGCCCCCAGCTTCTTCGACCTCCCCCCGCTCCATCCCACCCGCGCATCCGGCAGATTCGCGTTGTCCTTGAACGGCATTTCAATCGTGAAGGCCAGGCAGCCAAACGTCTGTCCCACCCAGTTGGTGGCCAAACTCAGATTGGCCTGTCCTGGCGCGGCGCGGGGGTAGCCGACTACCGTTTGAAAGTCCGGACTGGCGGCGAGCCAGGCGGCTTTGAAAGTGTCTTGCAGGGCTTCGATGCGGGGGTTGTAGCCGGGGGTGGCTTCGGTGCCGACGACGAAGTTGTAGGGCAGGTTTTCGTCGCCGTGCGCGTCCAGGAACAGGTCCAGGCCGAGCTGCTGCATCTTCTGGCGCACATAGAAGACTTCGGGCGACTTCTCGATGCTGGGCGCTTGCCATTCGCGGTTCAGGTTGGTGCCGACGGCGTTGGTGCGCAGGTTGCCCAGGGCGGCACCGTCGGGGTTCATGTTGGGCACGACGAAGAATTCGCAGTGCTGTAGCAAGGTGCGGCTGGTGGGGTCGTCGCGGTCGAGCAGGCGCTGCAGGAAGCCTTCGGCAAACCACTCGGCCATGGTTTCGCCGGGGTGCTGGCGGGCAATGAGCCAGACTTTCTTTTTCGCTCCGGTGGCTTGCAGATCGCGGATGTGCAGCAGGGTGATGTCGCGGCCCTGGTGGGTGGCGCCCAGGTGGTGCACGTCCACCAGATCCGACAGGGACGCGGTGCCCAGCAGGTCCAGGTGGCGCTCGTAAGAGTAGGGTTCGAAATAGGCGAAGTAGATGCGGTTGGCGCTGGGCGTGGTGCGCACGGTCATGACCTGGCCGTCATACGTGGTGGGCACGCGGAACCAGCGGCGGCGGTCGGTGCTGGCGACCATCTGGTAGCCGTCCCAGCCGGGCGGGTAGGCGCTTTGGCCGGCGTTCAAAAAGCGCAGCACCACCGGCACGCCCGCCGCGCCGTGCAGGCAGAAGTGGAACCATTGGGCAAAGTCGCTGGCGTTGTCGGGGCGGATCAGGAGCTGGATGTCTTGCGGGTCGGCCAGGCTGACCACGGTGATGGCGCCCGCATCGAACTGGCTGGAAATGTGCAGAGGTGTCATCTGTGGATTATGTCCGCGCCCCCGATAATCGACCGGATGGAATCCCCTTTGCCCCGCTCCCCGATTCGCCGCCCCAGCGTGCGGTTTTTGCTGTCGCACCCGGCCCATTTCATCGCCCTGGGTTTCGGCTCGGGCCTGAGCCCGGTCGCCCCCGGCACGGCGGGCACGCTGTGGGCCTGGCTGGCGTTTCTGGTGGTGCAACCGCTGCTGACGCAGGGGCAGATGGCGTGGCTGCTGCTGGCCGCGTTTTTCATCGGCTGGTGGGCCTGCACGGTGTGTGCGCGCAACATGAACGTGGCGGATCCCGGGGCGATTGTGTGGGACGAGATCATCGCGTTCTGGCTGGTGCTGTGGCTGGTGATGCCCGCTGGCTTGCTGGGGCAGCTGGTGGCGTTTGGCCTGTTTCGCTACTTTGACGCGGCCAAGCCGGGGCCGGTAGCCTGGGCCGACCAGGCGTTCAAGGGGCTGAACGCACGCGGCGGCTTCGGCATTATTTTTGACGACCTGGTGGCGGCGTTTTGCACGCTGCTGGTGATCGCCTTGTGGCGGTTTTTGTAACACTACATTTTTGATAGCTGCCCATGCTTAACCTACCAGCGCTAGTGGCCGATTTGATGCTTGAACGCAAAGTATTCCTGGCCACGGCCGAGAGCTGTACCGGCGGCATGATTGCCGCTGCATGCACCGATCTGGCGGGGTCGAGTACCTGGTTCGAGCGCGGCTTTGTCACCTATTCCAACGCTGCCAAAACCGAGATGCTGGGGGTGGATGCCGCGCTGATCGCCCAGCACGGCGCGGTCAGCGAGGCCGTGGCGCGGGCCATGGCGGTGGGGGCGCTGGCCCATTCCCACGCCCAGGTGGCCGTGGCGGTGACCGGCGTGGCCGGGCCCAGCGGCGGCAGTGCCGACAAGCCGGTGGGTACGGTGTGGTTCGGCTTTGCTGTGGCCGAACAGGTGACCGCCGAGTGCCTGCACTTCCCCGGCGACCGGGCCGCCGTGCGGGCCGCCACGGTGCAGCATGCGCTGCAGCGGCTGGTGGCGCTGCTGCGCCCTATGCCCCGGGTTATTCCACGTCCGTAGCCGATTGGCTGATGCGTTCGATCGCGTCGGCCATCCAGTCGGACTGCAGCGCCGCTGGTGCGCCGCCGGTGCGCAAATGCACCGCTACGCCGTCCGGGTGGGCTTCCAGGTGCACGCTGCCAGCCCAGTACGACAACCACGCCAGCCAGGCCACCGAGGCGGGTGACGGTGGTTCGTGCGAGGCGGCATCCAGCAGCCAGGTCAGTGCGCCACGGCCCGTGAGCGTGGCGGAGCCCACCTGCAGTTCCACCTGGCCCGGCAGGGCATCGGCCAGCGCCTGCAAGGCGGCGGCGGAGCTGTCTACACCGACGAAGCGGGGCTGCAGGCTGACCAGGGCCTGGCCGATGGCGACGCTGCGCTGGGCCTCGTACTGCATCAGCTCGGCGTGGTCCATGCTGCGCCAGTCGATGGGGGGCAGCGCGCAACCGCTGAGTTCGGCCCCCAGCAGGTAGGCTTGCAGGCCGCGTTCGTAGTCCACATGCAAAAAGCCCGCGCAGACCACGGCGAGCTGCGAGATGCGGCTGGCCAGCAGTTGCTGGCGTTGCACGGCCATTTTTTCGCGCAACAGGTCGTCGCGCTCGCAGCGGGTTTCGGCCAGCTCCAGGGCGTTGCGCATGTCGGCGCGCAGCAGTTCCAGATCCCAGGGCTTGGTGACGTAGCGGTAGATCTCGCCGGTGTTGATGGCTTCGATGGCCTCGCCCAGCTCGGAGTAGGCGGTGGTGAGCATGCGCACCATCTGGGGGTGGTGGTCGCGGGCGTAGCGCAGCAGCTCGTTGCCCAGGGCTCCGGGCATGCGCTGGTCGGTGATCAGCACGGCGATTTCTGCGCCCCGCGCCTGCAGCACGGCCTTGCCCTCTTCCACCGACAGGGCGGTGAGCACAGGGGCCATGGGGTTGATCAGACGCTCAAAATACTTGAGGGCCATCGGTTCGTCGTCGACGTACAGGATCTTGTCGGGTCTCATAGGGGGGCCTTGCCAGGTTTATCAACGGAGAATGACTGGAAATACAGGGCCACGCAAGCCCCTTGTCCAGCGACGGAGGTGATCGCGATGCTGCCACCCATGGACTGCAGCACGCGACGGCACAGCACCAGACCCATGCCGTGGCGGCCGGTGTCGGCACGCGTGGCGATGGGCTGCAGGGTCAGGCGCTCCAGCAGCACCGGCGCAATGCCGGGGCCGTTGTCGGCAAAACGGATGCAGGTGCGTTGGGTATCGGCATCAAAACCCAGCCAGATCAGCAGGCGGGGCTGGGGCCAGTTGCGCAGGGCCAGCATGGCGTTTTTGGTCAGGGTGCACAGCACCAGGTAGAGCAGGTCACGGCGCCCCGGCAGCACGAAGTCGGCCTCGATCTGGGTGCTGACGCAGGCGCGCTCGTCGCCGCTGAAGGGGTATTCGTCGAGCAGGGACTTGAGCAGGCTGCTGGCCATGACGCGCTGGGGTACACCCGTGGCATCGGGGTAGGCATCGCGGGCCGACTGCACGAAGCTGGAGACCAGCGACTGGCAGTACTGGGTATGGCGCTCGGCCGACAGCAGGGCCTGCAGGATCTCACCCGGCACGGCTTCGGCAAACCGCGCCATGCCCGCGGGCTCGGCAGGGGCATGCTCCGGTGCCAGGTGGCGCTCTTTCAAGGCCGCCAGGTAGCCGCGCACGGTGTCCAGCGGGGTGTTGAGTTCGTGGGCCAGAAAGCCCAGGGTGTCGCGCATGGCGGTCACGCGGCTGGTATGCACCATATGCTGCAAGACCTGTTGGCGGTACAGGGCCAGCGCATCGCGCAAGGCCTGGCGGGTCGATCCGGAGGCCAACGGTTTCTCCAGAATGCGGAACACCTGGCCTTCGTTCACCGCGGTGATGGCCAGCGATTTGTCGGCGTAGCCGGTGGCCAGCAGGCGCACCACAGGCCGGTACGCGCGCAGCACCTCGCGCAGCAGGTCCATGCCGTCGCGCAGGGGCATGCGGTAGTCGGTTACCAGCACGGCAATCTCTGCGGAATGGGTCTGCAGCAGCGCCAGTGCCGCATCCACGCTGGTGGCGGTGAGGATGGTGAACTCGTCGGCGAAGCTGCGGGCAAACCATTTGCAGGACAGGGGTTCGTCGTCGACGAACAAAATGCTGGCAGCGTGCGGAATCGACGGGGAAAAGTCAGACATTTTGATGGGCAAGTCCTAGGTCAAACGCAAATTCGGTCCATGCACCGGGTTCGCTGCTGACGCGCAGCGAGCCGCCGTGGCGCTGCACAATGGCATAGCTGACGCTCAGGCCCAGGCCCAGGCCCTTGCCCACGTCACGGGTGGTAAAAAACGGCTCGAACACGCGGGCCAGGTGTTCGGGCTGGATGCCGGTGCCGTTGTCGCGCACGGTGACTTCCAGCCGGTCGCCCTGGCGCACCGCCCGCACCTCGATGCGCGGCGCGCTGCGACCGGCTTTGTGCAAAGCCAAGGCGGCATTGCCCAGCAGGTTGATGAGCACGCCGATCAGCGCGGGCTCGTCGCCGCGTACATGGGTGTCCATGGGCAGATCGACCGATAGGGCTATGCCTTTGAGCTCGAACCCGGTCAGGCGCAGCGCCGACTGCAAAGCCTTCTCAAACAAAAAGATGCGACCGCTGCTGGCATCGCCCGGTTGCTGGTAGGCAAAGGTCTTGAGGTCGGAGACGATGCTTTGCACCCGCTGCATGCCCTCTTTGGCATCGCCCAGGCTTTCCTGCAGGTCGGCGTTTTTAGCCACCGCCGGGTCCATCATCGACATGTTGAGCGCCATCAGGCTGTAGTTGACGGGGTTGTTGACCTCGTGCAGCAGGCCCGCCGCCAGGGTGCCCAGCGCGGCCATTTTTTCCTGCTGCATCATGTGGCCCTTGATCTCGGCCAGGGCCTGGTTGGTCTGCTGCAGGGCGGCATTTTTCAGCTGGATTTCTTTTTTGAGCCGAAACGACAGCCAGCGCCAGCGCTCGTTATAGACCGCCAGGGCGATGCCGATGATGGCGTAGAACAGCATGAACAAAGCATTCCCCCAAAAGGCATGAAAGTCCTGGATACCGCCCTGGCGCCAGATGCAGGCCGCACAGTAGGCCAGCAGCGTCAAGGTGCCAAAAAACACGGCTTCCATGAACGAGATCGGCAAGAAAAACGCCATGCCGCTGAGCACAAAGGTCAGGCCGACAAAATAGATCGACTGCTCGCCATTGGTCTTGTAGATCATCCAGGACACCATGGCCTGGGGGATGCAAATCCAGAAATACGTCAGTGCCTTGATGTGGTCGCGACCCCAGGCACCCCGGTAGCTCAGCAGCACCAGCCCGATCAACACGCAGGCGGCAATGCGCAGGCCAAAAAACTCGGGCGCAAATTGGGGGTAAAAAATAGAGTCCAAGCCCATGCCGGCCAGCACCAGGACGATGGTCATCAGGCAGGCCGCCCGGCTGTTGAAGATCAGATAGCCGTGCAGCTCCTGCCGGTAGGCGGCATCTTGGCGCGGCTGGATGAAGCGTTTCATGCCGCCCGGCCACCCACGGTGGATTCGGCAAAGATATTCACCCCGGTGGCATCGGTGTAGACCATGGTGTCCTGCAGGCCGGGCGGCAGGATGCGCTGCACATCGGCCTCGTCGCGGTAGATCAGATGCCACTCCAGAAAATGCTCCATCCAGCGCCGCTCGGGGTTGCTGGAATGCACGTTGGTGACCAGCAGCTTGCCACCCGCACGCGACTGGCTGGCCATGTACCGGATCAGGCGGTTGCACACCTTGTCGGTCAGGTAGTCGAACAGACCGGCACAGTACACGTAGTCAAAGCAGTCGGCCTCGGCCACCGGCTGGGTCAGGTTGGCGCGCTTGAGCAACTGGTTGACCGAGGCGTGCCGCAGCGTGAGGCGCAGGGTCTTGCCTGTGCCCTGCTGCAGGTTCTCCAGGAGCTGGCGGGTGTAGTCCAGGGTTTCTTCACTGAAATCCACCAGCACAAATTCCAGCTGGTCGAAATGCGGACTCTGCTGCACCAGCCGCTGGATTTCCAGGGCCGGGCCGCAGCCGATATTCAGCACCCGCATAGGGCGGCCGCGCTGCACCGCCTGCGCGGCCAGCGCCTCCAGCCGCTCGGCCAGGATGTCGATGCGGTTGCGGTGGGCCTGTGCCACACCGGCCTGCAAAAACATGAAGTTGACCAGCTGGAAATAGCTGCTGGGTCCCTGCCGGGGGTCGCCCACGATCTGGTTCACCATTTCGTAGTCGCCCGCGTAGCCCAGCGGCTTGGAGAAGGTACGGTGCACAAACGGCGCGCGCAAGATCAGCGGATGGATGGCGCTTTGGGCAAAGCTGCGGTGCAGGGGCACCAGGTCCTCGGGCACCAGAGCGGCTTCGCGGTCAAACCACTGCAGGTACTCGCGGCCTTTGCGCAGCAAGGGCGTGCCCAGTTCCACAAATACGGTCGGCTGGATGCGCCCATCGGCATCGCGTGGCAGGCTGCCCGCCACGTCGAGCTGGTCGATCCAGCGGGCCACCTCGGCAAAGTAGGCGCGCATTTCACTCACCACCACCTGGTAGTCGCGCCGCACATTGAAGCGGCTGGCCCAGTCTTGGACAAAAGCCGTCGCGGCTTCGCCCGCATCGGCGCGGCCCGCCTGCAGCGGCCTGGCCTCGTTCCACGGGTCCATCAGCCCCACCGACACCACCACCATCAGCCCGGTGTTGACCATGCTGACCACCACGGCCTTGCCCTGGTAGACGATCTGCTGGGCGGCGCGCACGGTCAATTCGTGCAACATTTCACTGACCTGCACCAGGGCATCGGGGTTGTAGACCTCCATCACCAGGGAGCCCCGCTGGTGGCTGATGAGCGTCCCGCGCATCGCTTCGTGCTTGCTGTTGCGGAAGCTGATCACCGGGTGGATGGCGGTTAAAGACTGCACGGGAATGGGGCACTCACAAGAGATAGGCCGGCGGGACGGCGCAGGCTATCGGTTAAGGAGGAATGGCTGTCCATGGGAAAAGCCTTGTACATACAGCACATGAAAGTCAGGATGGACACGTGCATCCACGGGCTGGCACATGCCTGGATACGGCCGATGCCCCGCCCGTTACGCCAATATTCTGTCACCTTCAGCCTCCCGCAAAACCCCAAACAAGCCCCAGAATCCCCGCTTGTAGCGGTCGCACGAAATGTCAATTTCACCGCTAGTCTATACATTACCAATGCATTCAAAATGTAATTATTTGAAACACGTTTGAACCCCATTTACCACCATGCACCCCCACCAAAAAAACCTGGAACGCTTCTATACGGCCTTTGCCCAACTTGATGCCGACACCATGGCGGCCTGCTATGCGCCCGATGCGCAGTTTGACGATCCGGCGTTTACCCTGCGGGGCCAGCGGGAGGTGGGTGGCATGTGGCGCATGCTGTGCGCTGCCACCCGCACCCAGGGCCGGGACGTGTGGAAGCTGGAGTTCAGTGGCCTGCAGGCCGATGCGACCAGCGGCCAGGCCCACTGGGAGGCGCACTACCGGTTCAGTGCGACCGGGCGCTTGGTGCACAACCGGATCGACAGCCGGTTCAGCTTCAACCCGCAAGGGCTGATCGTGAACCAGGTGGATCGGTTTGATTTTTGGCGCTGGTCGCGCCAGGCGCTGGGCACGCCGGGGCTGCTGCTGGGCTGGACACCGTTCCTGCGCACCCAGGTGCGCAGCAAGGCCGCCGCCAATTTACAGAAGTTTCTGGCCAGGCCATGAGCCTCAACTTCTAAAAACCGCAGTAGAGGCTCACACCCCTGCGGGTCGAACCTCAGGTCATACCGTGGCACTTTTTGTACTTTTTGCCGCTGCCGCAGGGGCAGGCATCGTTGCGGCCCGGCGTGGCCTCCACCCGCACGGTTTCCACCCGGGGGCCGATGCTGCGCCACAGCGCACGCAGGTCGTATACGGCCCACAGGGCTTCGCCAAAGGCCTCCATGCGGGCCATGGACATGCTGGGGGGTGGCTCTTCGCCGCCTTCTTCGTCAGGGCCAAAGGCGGAGACCTCGGCCGGGCCGGTGTCGTCTTCGGTGAGGGCCACGATGGCCTCCAGCCCGGCATCCAGGGCCTTGACGGCATCCTTGTCTTTGGCGGGGGCGACCCACTCTTCAGGCCAGGATTCGACCGCGAACATGAAACCCAGGGCCCACACCTGGCCGAAGGCGGGCAGCGGGCCTTCGTCTTCTTCGCCTTGCAGGGCCTCGGCACGTTCTTCGGGGCTGAGCGACAGCATCATGCCGCGCACGTCCAGCACCTCGGGGGAATAGGCGTTCTCATCGGACAGGTTGCGCACACTTTCGTCGTCCAAAGCAGCGGTCACCTCCTGCAGGCGGCGCATCCACAGCGCCATGAAAGCCTCTTTTTGGGCATCGTCGGCAAAGCTGCCTTCGCCGTCTTCGCCGATGTCGAGCAGCACCGACAGGGTCTCCTCGGGGGCAATGGGCTTGCGGCCGCATACCAGGGCGGCCATGAAGCCTTCGCAAAACTCCCACTGCGGGGTTTCGTCAAAGCGCTCGCGCAGGTCTTCCAGGATCAGATCCAGGGCATCAAAGTCTTCGGACTGCAGGGGGGAAACGGGGGAAAGGGAGGTCGAATTCATGGAGATCACCGGTGGCAAAGCCCCAGTTTAGCCAGTAGCATCGCGCCCAGGAGAAATGTCTATGCTGGAATATTTGAATACGGTCTACCCCATCCGGTACACCGCCATGGGGCTGTGCGTGATGGGGCTGCTGCTGAGCCTGTTCAGCCTGGTGGCCTTTGGCACCGGCTTGTTGCCGCTGCTGGTGTTTGGCGGGCTGGTGGCGCTGGGTGTTTTTGACCTGCGCCAGACCAAGAAGTCGGTGCTGCGCAACTACCCGGTGATAGGCCACATGCGCTACATGCTGGAGTACGTGCGCCCGGAAATCCGCCAGTATTTCATCGAGGCCGACAACGATGCCAACCCCTTCTCGCGCGCCCAGCGTTCGCTGGTGTACCAACGCGCCAAGAGCGACATCGACAAGCGCCCGTTTGGCACCCAGCTGGACGTGCTGGCCGAGGGCTACGAGTGGATCAACCACTCGGTGGCCCCCACCGTCACGCCCACCCACGACTTTCGCACCACCATCGGGCTGGACAGCCGCACCGGGGTGCAGGCCACCAGTTCCAGTTGCACCCAGCCCTACAGCGCCAGCGTGTTCAGCATCTCGGCCATGAGCTTTGGCGCGCTGTCGGCCAACGCCATCCTGGCGCTGAACCAGGGGGCCAAACAGGGCCACTTTGCGCACGACACGGGCGAGGGCTCGATCTCGGTGCACCACAAAACCCATGGTGGCGACCTGGTGTGGGAGATCGGCTCAGGTTACTTCGGCTGCCGCAATGACGACGGCACATTCAACCCCGAGCGCTTTGCCGCCAACGCCGCCAACCCGCAGGTCAAGATGATCGAGCTCAAGCTCAGCCAGGGCGCCAAGCCCGGCCACGGTGGCGTGCTGCCCGGCCCCAAGGTGAGCGCCGAGATTGCCGAAGCGCGTGGCGTGCCCGAGGGGGTAGACTGCGTCTCGCCCTCGGCCCACAGTGCGTTCAGCAATCCGGTGGAGATGATGCTGTTCATCGCCCGGCTGCGAGAACTGTCGGGTGGCAAGCCCACCGGCTTCAAGCTCTGCGTGGGCCACCCCTGGGAATGGTTTGCCATGGTCAAGGCGATGCAGGTCACTGGCATCACGCCCGACTTCATCGTGGTGGACGGGGCCGAAGGCGGCACCGGCGCAGCCCCGCTGGAGTTCACCGACCACGTGGGCGCGCCGCTGCAAGAAGGCCTGCAACTGGTGCACAACACGCTGCGCGGCGTAGGCCTGCGCAGCCGCATCCAGCTGGGCTGCGCGGGCAAGGTGGTCAGCGCCTTCGACATCGCGCGGATGATGGCCCTGGGGGCCGACTGGTGCAACTCGGCCCGCGGCTTCATGTTTGCGCTGGGCTGCCTGCAGGCCCAAGCCTGCCATACCGGCCACTGCCCCACTGGGGTGACCACGCAAGACCCCATCCGCCAGCAGGCGCTGATCGTGCCCGACAAGGCGGTGCGGGTGTTCAACTTCCACCAGAACACGCTCAAGGCGCTGAAAGAGATGGTGCAAGCGGCTGGGCTGATGCACCCGGGCGAGATCACCGCCCACCACATCGTGCGCCGAGTGAATGAAACCGGGGTCAAGCTGCTGGTCAGCATCATGCCGCCGCTGCCCATGGATGCCCTGCTGGACCGGGACATCAGCGCCCTGCCCAACGTGTATAAATTTTATTGGCCGCGCGCCAGTGCCGACAGCTTCACGCTACAAATTGAATAGCTGCTTGCGCCGATGTATTAAGCGCTAGCAGCCTTTTTCGCATAGAAAGTACGGCTTTGTCCTTGCTCAGCAGCAAGGCCTGGTGGGCCACGGCCAGGTCGATAAAGCACTGGTCGTCGGGGTCTTTGCAGATGGCCGTGGTGCGCGGGGCCACGTCCACCAGGGTGGCGTAGCGGTCAAACCGGGCCAGCACGTCGGCCTTGCTGAGCTGGTAGTAGGTCAGCTTGGGAATGAGGTGGGCGTAGTCCAGCACCCGCTCCAGTTCGTTGCGCATGTGCTGCGTGGCCAGCCAGCGCAGTTGGCCGCTGGCCAGGGCGGGCTGCAGCGGCTTGGAGGCCTTGTCGTCAAAGATGAACACGTCCAGCACGATGTTGGTGTCGATCACCACCGTGTGCGGGCCCGGGCCCAGCTCCAGCGGCTTATTTGGCATCGGTGTCGGCACCGCGCCGCGCCGACCCGGCCACCATGTCGAAGCGGAACAGGCGGCATTCGATGGGGCCGTTCCACATCGGCACCCGGCG
This sequence comes from Rhodoferax sp. LS1P39, assembly GCF_056521425.1. NCBI lineage: Bacteria > Pseudomonadati > Pseudomonadota > Betaproteobacteria > Burkholderiales > Comamonadaceae > Rhodoferax > Rhodoferax sp. LS1P39. The sequence continues at coordinate 14,769 of NZ_JBWMAV010000025.1, forward strand.
CGACTCTTTCAGGCGCATCTTGCCGGGCAGCTTCAGGTCGGGGGTGAGGATCCAGCCGGTCCAGCCTGCGTAGTTGCGCTTCCAGTGGGTGGCCAACTGGGGGAAGAAATCACTACCACCGTCATCGGTCTGCGCCGCTTCGCGGCGACCGGCCACACCGGCCACCTCGATACGCTCGCCGTAGGGCGGGTTCAGCAGCATCACGCCGGAGGGCGCGGGCGGCATGCGCTGCAAGGCATCGCCGCCGCGGAACTCGACCACGCCCGTGACCCCGGCGCGCTCGGCGTTGCGGGTGGCGAAATCGACCATCCGGAACGCCACATCGCTGCCGAAAATCTGCGTCTGCGGTTCGTGCTCGGCCTCGGCAGCCTGGTCCTGGATGGCCGACCACACATGGGGCTGGAACGGCAGCAGCTTCTCAAAGCCAAAGCGGCGCAGGCTGCCCGGCGCGATGTTGCAGGCAATTTGCGCAGCCTCGATGGCGATGGTGCCGCTGCCGCAGCAGGGGTCGTACAGGGGCGTGGTGCCGTCCCAGCCGCTGGCGGCAATCATGGCGGCGGCCAGGGTTTCCTTCAGCGGGGCATCGCCCTTGTCTTCGCGCCAGCCGCGTTTGAACAGCGCGTCGCCCGAGGTGTCGATGTAGATAGTGGCGTGCTCGGTGGTCAGGTGCAGGTAGATGCGCACGTCGGGCCACTGCACGTTGACATCGGGGCGCACACCGGTTTTGAAGCGGAAGCGGTCGGCCACCGCGTCTTTCACCTTCAGGGCGGCAAAGTTCAACGAGGTCAGCGGGCTGTGCTGTGCGGTGACTTCGATCTTGAAGCTCTGCTTGGGTGTGAACCAGATCTCCCAGGCCACGTTGCTCGCCGCCTCGTACAGGTCTTGCTCGTTGCGGTAGGGCGTGCTGGACAGCTCGATCAGCACCCGCTGCGCCAGGCGGCTGTGCAGATTAAGCCGCATCGCATCACGCCACGACGAACGCGCCAGCACCCCGCCCCGGTGCGAGCGCAAATCCTCGCCCTGCAGCCCGGTAATCGCGTGCACCTCTTCGGCCAGCAGCTCTTCCACGCCAGCGGCGCAGGGTAAAAATAATTGGAGTTGGTTCATGGGATCGGTGCCAAAGTGGGACGCGGAGCGGGTCCGCTGGGAGGCGTGGAGTATCCCATAGGGGGTCACGCCGCTGCGGGTTACAGCCTTCCCAGCCAATAACCCGGTCGCCGCCGGTGCGGTGCAACCACCAAAACCTCCACATCGGCACCGACCAGCCGGTAAAGAATGTTGTACGGGAAACCGGGAACCCGGAAGCGGCGAATACCGGGAGGGAATTCCACGCGGTACCGCTCTGGCGCGTCACATATGCTTTCCATCGCAGAATCGAATGCCGACAGATACCGTGTACCCAAACCTGGCAAGCAAGACTCGTAGTAGGCCACGTGCTCCAGGTGTTCGACCCGGGCCGCCTCGTTGAAAAAGTAGCTCACTTGAGCAATGCGAGCGCTTGTAGGCGTACTTCCTCGGAGGAAATGCGCTGCGTGATCCCTTGGTCCATTTCTGCCGCCCGACTCGCCGCCACCTGGAACCACAGCGGCTCAATCTCTGCCTCGGACAAAGCATCCAGACTGGACAAAAGCTGTGCTGCCAACTCGGCCCGTTCGTGGGCGGGCAGTGATAAGGCTTCGGCGCGGAGGGTGTCGGTATTCATGCGGGAAATACTAGCACCAATGGCCCATCTACAGGGTTTACAGCGCCTTGCGCAAATTCGTGGGCGCAATCCGCAGGGCTTCGCGGTACTTGGCCACGGTGCGGCGTGCGCATTCGATGCCTTGTTCTTTCAGCATGTCGGACAGCTGGCTGTCGCTGAGCGGCTTTTTCAGGTCTTCAGAGGCGACAAACTGCTTGATCAGCGCGCGCACCGCCGTGCTGGAGGCATTGCCGCCGGTCTCGGTACCCAGGGACGAGCCGAAGAAGTATTTCAACTCGAAGGTGCCGTAGGGCGTGGCCATGTACTTGGCGGTGGTGACGCGGCTGATGGTGGACTCGTGCAGGCCCAGCTCGTCGGCGATCTCGCGTAGCACCAGGGGGCGCATGGCCAGCGCGCCGTGGCTGAAGAAGCTTTTTTGCCGCTCCACGATGGCATTGCTGACCCGCAAAATCGTGTCGAAGCGCTGCTGGATGTTCTTGATGAACCAGCGGGCTTCCTGCAGGCGCTGCTGCAGGGCGGCGTTGTTCGACGCATCCTTGCCGCCGCCCTTGTGCTGGCGCAGGGCGTTGGCGTAGATGTCGTGCACCCGCAGGCGCGGCATGACCTCGGGGTTGAGCACCACGCGGAACTTGGCGTTGGCACCGCGGCCCACCTTGGCGACGATCACGTCGGGCACCACGATGTTGCGCTCCACGTCCACAAAGCGGCGGCCGGGCTTGGGCTCCAGGCGGGCGATCAGCGCAATCGCGGCCTTGATGTCGGCATCGCTGGCCTGGCAGAGCTGGGCCAGCCGCTTCACATCGCGCCGGGCCAGCAGGTCCATGGGCTGGCGGCAGATGCGCAGCGCGGTCTTGCGGGCCGGGTCGTTACCCATGGTGGTTTGCAGCGCCTTGAGCTGCAGCACCAGGCATTCGCCCAGGTGCGTCGCCCCCACCCCGGCGGGCTCCAAGCTCTGCAGCAGGCGCAGGGCGACGGTGAAGCGGTGTACCAGCTCTTCCTGGGCCTCTACGTCGTCACCCGCCAGACCCTGGGCCAGGGTGGCCAGGTCGTCTTCCAGGTAGCCATCGTCGTTCAGCGACTCGATCAGGAAGCGCAGCGCCGCCTGGTCCACCTCGCCCAGGCGCAGCGCCAGGGCCTGGCGGTGCAGAAAGCTGGTCAGCGACTCCTGGTTGCGGGCCAGCTCGGTGGCATCGGCCTCGCCTTCTTCGCCCAGGTTGTTCTGGCGCGCGGGTGCGTCGCCGCCCCACTCGCTGTCGTCGGGTTTGATCTCGGAAGTGCCGTCGCCGTCCCAGCTGGTGTCGTCGCCACCGGTGAGCGGCGATTCAGAGTCGTTTGAGCCCTCTGTGCTTGTCTCGCTTGCGTATTCAGCTACAGAAGTAGGAGCAGATTCGGTTTCGCGGTCACCCGCGCTGACGGGCGTGTCGGCCTGGGGCAGGCCGAACTCTTCGCGCGGCGCGTCGTCCAGGTTGCGCTCCAGAAACGGGTTGTCGTCCAGCATCTGGTCCACTTCCTGGCTCAGCTCCAGGGTGGAGAGCTGTAACAGACGGATGGACTGCTGCAACTGGGGCGTGAGCGCCAGATGCTGGGAAACGCGTAGGGAGAGGCCTTGCTTCATCTAGGCACTACATCCGGAAATGTTCGCCGAGGTAGACGCGCCGTACATCGGCGTTGTCGACGATCTCGGACGGCGTACCTTCGGCCAGCACGTTGCCGTCGCTGATGATGTAGGCGTGGTCACAAATACCCAGGGTTTCGCGCACGTTGTGGTCGGTGATCAGCACGCCAATGCCGCGCGACTTCAGAAAGCCGATGATGCGCTGGATCTCGATCACCGCAATCGGGTCGATACCAGCAAACGGCTCGTCCAGCAGGATGAAACGCGGCTGGGTGGCCAGGGCGCGGGCAATCTCCACCCGGCGGCGCTCGCCGCCGGACAGGGCCAGGGCACTGGACTGGCGCAGGTGCTCGACCCGCAGGTCTTCGAGCAAGGATGTCAGGCGCTGCTCGATCACCTCTTTGGTCAGCGATTTACCGGCTTCGTCAAACTGCAACTCCAACACGGCGCGCACGTTTTCTTCCACCGTGAGCTTGCGAAAAATCGAGGCCTCTTGCGGCAAATAGCTCAAACCCAGGCGCGAACGGCGGTGGATGGGCATGTGCTCCACCGGCTGGCCGTCGATGGAAATGCTGCCGCCATCGGCCCGCACCAAGCCCACGATCATGTAGAACGAGGTAGTTTTGCCCGCGCCATTGGGGCCCAGCAGACCCACCACTTCGCCTTTTTTGACCGCCAGGGTCACGTCCTTGACGACTTTGCGGCTGCCATAGGCCTTTTGCAGGTGGCGAGCTTCCAGACGGCTTTCTGCTGCGGCGAGCGGCCCCGTCACTTCTGCGCGCCCTCTAGCGTGGTGCTGGAGCGCAGCGCCGGGCTGGCGGCACCCGCAGGGGCAGAGGTGGCCGGAGCCACCACCTTGGGGGTCAGCATGGCGCGGACCCGGCCGTTTTGGCCGCCAGGGTTGTTGGCGGGCGTGCCGTTGTCTACCGTGAAGACATCGGTGGTGTTGTCGTAAACGATGACACCGCCGGTGACTTCGTCATTCACTTTGCTGCCCAACAGGCGGCGCATCACGGCGCGCTTGATGAAGCGCACGTTGTCCAGCTTGCTGCTGTATTCGATGGTTTCGCCTTCGCCTTCGATGAATTCGTCCACGCCGTCGCGCTTTTGCTTGAAGTAAGCCAGCTTGCCGGGCTCGGCGGTGACGATGCCGATCTGGTTGCCCTCGGCATCCTGGCGCACGTCCACACGCGCACCCCGGATGACGATGGTGCCCTTGGTCATGACCACGCGGCCGGTAAACACATTGGTTTGCTTCAGGTCGTCGTAGCGCATGGCATCGGATTCGACGTTCATGGGCTTGAGGCGGTCGGCTTTTTCAGCCCAGGCAGAACCGCCCGCGCAAGTGCACAGCAACAAGAGGATGAGAGTGTGGTAGGCGTTTTTCATAGAGGCACGAATCTTGCAGATGATTGTAGCGGTCGATTGGCTTGGCCCAGAAAAAAGCCCGCAAAAGCGGGCTCGTCGGTGCAAAAAGCGAACGGCTGGTCAGGTTTTCTGCTGCGAGACAAGGTAGTCCACCACCGTCAGGCCACGCTCCATTGACTGGGCTTGCGTGCCGTCGGTGTAGAAGCGCCCGGCCACGCCCATGGCGGGCACACCGGCCACCTTGTAGGCCTCTTGCAGTTGCGCGGCTTTGCGCACCTTGGTGGCCACCGAGAACGAGTTGTAGACCTCCACAAACTTGGCCTTGTCCAGGCCCTGCTTGGCGGCCCAGTCGATCACCAGACCATCTTTGTCCAGCTTTTGGCGCTCGACATGGATGGCGTTGAACACTTTGCCGTGCAATGCGTCCAGCTGGCCCAGGGCTTCCAGCGTGTAGTAGAGCTTTTGCGGCGGGATGAAGCTGTCCTGGAACACCACCGGCACGCGGCGGAAAGCCACATTCTTGGGCAGCTTCTTCAGCCAGGCCGACAGCGCGGGCTCAAATGCAAAGCAATGCGGGCAGGCGTACCAGAAGAACTCCACCACCTCAACCTTGCCCGCCGGGGCTTCGGTGGGGGCAGGCTTGTCCAGCACCAGGTAGTCGGTGCCCGCCACAGGCGGCTTGCCCTGTGCGTGGGCGCTGCCCATGGGCGACAGAACCAGGGCCGAACCGGCCAGAACACTGGCTGAGGTCAGCGAAAACTCACGACGTTTCATTGCAAATCACTCCTTGTGGGGGTTCAGACGGGGCTGCGTCCAAAAAGTTCAGCCGCTATGGCAACAACGCAGCACTAGCGCTGTACGCGGACCAGGGTGGTGTCGCCACCGGCACTTTCCAGCTTGTCCTTGGCGTGCTCGGCATCGTCACGCTTGGCGAAAGGACCCATGCGCACGCGGTACACCGTGCGGCCCGCCTGCTCGCGCTCGGTAACCCGGGCTTCCATGCCCATCATGGCCAGCTTGGCGCGCTGGGCTTCGGCATCTTCGGTGGTGCGAAACGCACCGGCCTGCACAAAATATTCAAACGGCTCGGTGCTCGGGGCCAGCACAGGCGCAGCAGTGGCCGCCGGGCTGGGTGCCGCCTTGGCTTTGGCCTTGGCCAGATCGCCCAGGGGATCGGCACTGCTGGCGGGTGCGCTGGTAGAGGCTGCGCTGCTGGCGGGCTTGGCCACGGGTTTGGCCGCCACCGACACCGCCGGGGCGGCGGGCAGCACCGCAGGCGGTGGCACGGCCACGGTGGGCTCGGGGGCCGGTTCAGGCGTGGCTGCGGGCAAGACCGGGCGCACCGGATTCTTGCCGTGCAGCGGGGTGTTGGGGTCCCAGTCCTTGTTCTTTTGGGTTTCGGCCGCGTCGTGGTCGGCGCTGTTGGCCTGGGTCTTGCCGCTCATGAACGGAATCGGCACCTTGGTGACGTATACCGCCACCGCCAGCGCCGACCCCAGGCCCACCACCACCCCGACGATGAAGCCGATGATGGTGCCGCCGCTCTGCTTTTGCTTTTTCATACTTGCTGTCACTTACATTTTTTCAGGAGCACTCACCCCGAGTACCGCCAAACCATTGTGCAGCACCTGGGCACAGGCGGCGACCAGGGCCAGGCGGGCCAGCTTGAGGGTCTCGTCGTCCACCAGCACGCGCTCGGCATCGTAGTAGCTGTGCAGATTGGCGGCCAGTTCGCGCAGGTAGAAGGTCACGTCGTGCGGCGCAAAGCCGTCGGTGGCATTGGTCAGCATCTCGGGGTATTTGGCCAGTTGCAGCATCAGGGTTTGGGCCTGGGGCACCAGCAGGCTGGACAGGTCTACACCCTGCAGGCTGGCCACATCGCCCGCCCAGTCGCGCAGCATCTTGCAGATGCGGGCGTGGGCGTATTGCACGTAGTAGACCGGGTTGTCGTTGTTCTGCGAGCGGGCCAGGTCGATGTCGAAGGTGTATTCGGTATCGGGCTTGCGGCTGAGCAGGAAGAAGCGCACCGCGTCCTTGCTGGTCCAGTCGATCACGTCGCGCAGGGTCACGTAGCTCCCGGCGCGCTTGCTGATCTTGACCTCTTCGCCGCCGCGCACCACCCGCACCATGGTGTGCAGCACGTAGTCGGGGTAGCCCTGGGGAATACCCACGTTGGCGGCCTGCAGCCCGGCGCGCACGCGGGCGATGGTGCCGTGGTGGTCAGTGCCCTGGATGTTGACCACCTTGGTAAAACCACGCTGCCATTTGGCGATATGGTAGGCCACATCGGGCACAAAGTAGGTGTAGCTGCCGTCGGTTTTGCGCATCACGCGATTCTTGTCGTCGCCATAGTCGGTGGACTGCAGCCACAGCGCGCCGTCTTGCTCGTAGGTTTTGCCTGCGTCTTGCAGCAGTTGCACCGTGGCATCGACCTTGCCGCTGGTGTACAGGCTGGATTCAAGGTAGAAATTATCGAACTTCACCTGGAAGGCCTGCAAGTCCAGGTCTTGCTCGCGGCGCAGGTAGGCCACGGCGAATGCGCGGATCGAGTCCAGGTCGTCGATGTTGCCGGAGGCCGTGACTTCGCGGTCGTCGGCCTTAACGGTCTTTTGGGCCAAAAAGTCGTTGGCAATGTCGGCGATGTACTCACCGTTGTAGAAGTTCTTGCTGACCGGGTTGTCTGCGTCGGTAGGCCAGCAGGTGTCGCCGGGCTTGAAGCCCTTGGCGCGCAGTTGCGTGCTGGTGGCCAGGGTGCCAATCTGCACGCCCGCGTCGTTGTAATAGAACTCGCGGTACACGTCCCAGCCCTGGGTGGCGTACAGGTTGCAGATGGCATCGCCCAAGGCCGCCTGGCGGCCATGGCCTACGTGCAGCGGGCCGGTGGGGTTGGCCGAGACAAATTCCACCAGGATGTGCTGTCCGTTACCGGGCTGTACACCGAAGCTGGCCCCGGCGGCCAGCACTTCGCGCACGATTTCCTGCTTGGCGGCGGGTTTCAGCTTGATGTTGATAAAGCCCGGCCCGGCGATGTCGATGGCCTCGACCCACTTCTCAAACGCTGGCTGTTCCAGCAGGGCCGCGCGCAGGTTTTCACCCAGTTGGCGCGGGTTCAGCTTGAGCGGCTTGGCCAGTTGCATGGCGGCGGTGCAGGCGAAATCGCCATGGGCCGCCACCTTGGGGGACTCGAACGCGGCTTTGCTGCCTGCGCCGGGGGCTATTTTTTCCAGCCCGACGGCCAGCGCCGCGAGCAATTCATGTTTGACTGAGAGCATGCGGCGATTTTACGGGGGCCGTCATCCGACTTGCAGGATGCGCCGTTATAGGGTGCAATCCGCTGGTGCAACAATCTGTTGTACACAGGATTACTTCCATTTTTGCCACTTCTGGAGCTTGCATGAAACAACTCTTACCCCTGATCGCCGCCCTGGGCATGGCCTTTTCCCTTGGCGCGGTCCACGCGGCCGACAAGGAAAAAACGCCCCAGCAAATGAAAATGACCTCCTGCAATGCCGATGCCAAGACCAAGGAGCTCAAGGGCGACGACCGCAAGGCGTTCATGAAGACCTGCCTGAGCGCCAAGACGGAAGCCCCCGCGGCTGCCGACGGCAAGACCGCCCAGCAAAGCAAGATGGTCACCTGCAACAAGGACGCCACCGGTAAAACAGGCGACGAACGCAAGAAGTTCATGAGCGAGTGCTTAAAGGGCTAACCCCCAGGCTACAGCGCAAGCGCTTTTCGCCAACCCCCTTGCAGGGGGCAACACCAGCAGCCTGGCAGAGCCAGTTCTGCGGTGTTTCTGGAAGGCAACCGTTTCGCCCTCCACCACAACCCGGTCAGCCGGGTTTTTTTACGTCCGCCCCGGTCCAGAACCCGGGCCGCCCGTAGTGCAGCTTCAAAAAGTCGATCCACAGCCGTACCCGCAGCGGCAGATGCTTGCGTTGGGCAAACACCGCGTAGATGCCGTTGGGTGGCGCGGCAAACGCGTCCAGCACCGACACCAGCTGGCCGCTGGCGATTTCGGCTTCCACCTCCCAGGTGCTGCGCCAGGCGATGCCATAGCCTGCCAGACACCAGTCGTGCAGCACCTGGCCGTCGGTGCAGTTCAGCGGGCCACTGGGTTTGGCGTAGAACACGTCCGGGCTGCCGGGGGCGGTAAACGCCCAGCCCCGGGTTTGCGAGGCCTCGCTGGACAGGGCCAGGCAGTCAAATTTGGCCAGGTCGGCGGGCTGCTGCGGCGTGCCATGGCGCTTCAAAAACGCCGGGGTGGCCACGCACAGGCGGCGGTTGTCGGCCAGGCGCACGCTGACCAGGCTGGAGTCAGGCAAATCCCCCACCCGCACCGCGCAGTCAAAGCCCTCGCCGCCCAGGTCCACCACCCGGTCGCTCAGGTTCAGGGTCACGGTCACGTCCGGGTGCTGCTCGCGAAACCACGGCACCAGCGGGGCCACGTGGCGGCGGCCAAAACCGGCAGGCGCGGTGATGCGCAGGTGGCCGCTGGCCTGCACGCCCCCGGCCGACACACTGGCCTCGGCATTCGCCAGGTCGGCCAGCACGCGCTGGCAGTCTTCCAGAAACGCGCTGCCCTCGTGCGTGAGGCTGATGCGCCGGGTGGTGCGCAGCAGCAGCTTCACGCCCAGGCGCTCCTCCAGCGCGTCCAGCCGCCGCCCGATGATGGCCGGGGCCACGCCCTCGGCCTGGGCCGCAGCGGTCAGGCTGCCGCGCGCCGCCACGGCGACAAAAGTTTCAAGCTGTTTGAGTTGGGCCATAGAGATTTATAAGAAATACGGCTCTCGCGCTTATTCGATCAGCGCAAGCAGCTACTTATTCAATAGCATCAACTGCGCAATCTCCGCCTCGCCATAGCCCAGCTCGCGCAGCAGCTCGGCGCTGTGTTCGCCCAGGCGGGGCGGGTCCAGGCGCAGGCCGGGGCGCTGGCCGTCCAGTGTCAAAGGCAGCAGCACGGTGTGGGTGGCGCGGCCATCGGGCAGGTTCATGGGGGCCAGGCCGCCGGTGGCTTGCAGATGCGGGTCGTCCAGCAGGTCGTGCGGGCGGGTGATGGGCGCAAACGGCAGCGCGTGGCGCTCGAACACTTCGGCGATATGGGCGGCGCTGAAGGCGGCCATGCGCTCGCGCAGCAGCGGCATCATCCATTCGCGGGCGCGCACCCGGTCGTTGTTGCTGGCCAGGCGTGCGTCGTGCTGCAAATCGCCCAGGGCAAAGGCCTCGCAGAACACCGTCCAGGCCGTGTTGCTGACCACGGCCAGAAAAATCTGCTCCCTGCCCTGCACGCTGAACACGTCGTAAATACCCCAGGGCGAGATGCGGGCGGGCATGGGCGCGGCGGGCTGGCCGGTCACCGCGTACTGCAGCATGTGCTGGGCCACCAGAAACACATTGTTCTCGAACAGCGCGCTCTGCACCTCCTGGCCCAGGCCCGTTTTCTCGCGCTGGGCCAGGGCCGCCATGGCCCCGATCGCGCCAAACATGCCGCCCATGATGTCGTTCACGCTGGTGCCCGCGCGCAGCGGGTCGCCGGGGCGGCCCGTCATGTAGGCCAGGCCGCCCATCATTTGCACCACCTCGTCCAGCGCGGTGCGGTGGTCGTAGGGGCCGGGCAGAAAGCCCTTGTGGCTGATGTAGATGAGGCGCGGGTTCAGCTTTTTGAGCGTGGCGTAGTCCAGCCCCAGCTTGGCCATGGTGCCGGGCTTGAAGTTCTCGCTGACGATGTCGGCGGTGGCGATCAGGCGCAGCGCGGCTTCCTTGCCCTCGGGGGTTTGCAGGTCCAGCGCCAGGCTTTTCTTGTTGCGGTTGAACAGGGCGAAGAATCCCGCGCCCGAGCCCAGCAGTTGCCGGGTGCTGTCGCCCTCGCGGCCATGGCCTATGGGCTCGACCTTGATCACCTCGGCACCCAGGTCGCCCAGCACCAGGCCGCAGGTGGGGCCCATCACCATGTGGGTGAATTCGACGACGCGGATGTGGGCGTAAGGGAGCGTGTTCGTCTCAGACATTCTGGAATCCTTGGGTGAAATTTTTGGGCAACCCGGCCTCGGGGGTCATGCCGTAAATGGCTTCGCCGGGCAGCCCGGTTTGCAGCGGGGCGCGGGCTTTGAACAGCGTGGCCAGGTCAATGCCGGTGTGGATGCCCATGGCTTCGAACATGAACACCAGGTCTTCGGTGACCACATTGCCCGACGCACCGGGCGCATACGGGCAACCGCCCAGCCCGCCCAGCGACGCGTCGAAGGTGCGCACACCGGCTTCATACGCGGCCAGGCAGTTGGCAAGGCCCAGGCCGCGCGTGTTGTGCATGTGGGCGGCCCCGGCCTTGCTGCCAATCTCGGCCCGCAGTCCCAGAAACAAGCGCCGCACCTGCGCCGGGTTGGCCATGCCGGTGGTGTCCGACAGGCCCACTTCGTCCACACCCACCCGCACCAGCTCGGAAGCCAGCCACAGCACCTCGGCATCCGCCACCGTGCCTTGCAGGGTGCAGCCAAAGGCGGTGGACATGCCCACCTCAATGGACACGGCGGGCGCGGTGGCGTTGCGCAGGGCGACGATGCGCCCCACCTCGGCCACCATCTCCTCGCGGGTTTTGCGCACATTGGCCAGCGAATGGGCTGCGCTGGCCGACACGGGGATGGTCAGCTTGTGCACGCCCGCCGCCAACGCCGCCTCGGCCCCGCGCAGGTTCGGCACCAGGGCCATCACCGTCCAGCCGGGCAAGCCCAGTGCGTGGCGCACCACTTCGGCCACATCGGCCATTTGCGGCAGCAGCTTGGCGGGCACAAAAGAGCCCACCTCCACCTCGCGGATGCCGCTGGCGTGCAAAGCATCCAGCCAGCGCAGCTTGTGCGCTGTGGCCATGGTGGCGGCGACAGATTGCAGGCCGTCGCGCGGGCCGACTTCGCTGACCAAAACGCCCAGGGGTGGCGCAGTTACCGAATGCATAAGCCTCCAATTACATCCATTTAAGTCACGTATAAAACCAATTTAACCTTCTTAATGCGCCTTAAAGGTTGTAATACAGTAGGCCCATCGTTTGCTTTATTCTTCGTCCCACACCATTCCCAAGGCACTCCACCATGACCGCACGCACCACCCGCCACCAGCTCCAGGTTGCCACCGTTCTCGAACGATTCATTGACGAAAAAGTGCTGCCCGGCACCGGCGTGGACAGTGCCCGATTCTGGGCCGGTTTTGATGCCATCGTGGCCGACCTGGCCCCCAAGAATATCGCCTTGCTGGCCGAGCGCGACCGCCTGCAGCTGGAACTGGATGCCTGGCACAAGGCCCACCCCGGCCCCATCGCCGACATGCCCGCCTACCGCGCGTTTTTGGAATCCATTGGCTACCTGGTGCCCATGCCCCTGAACGTAGCCGCCACCACCGCCAATGTGGATGCCGAGCTGGCCCTGCAGGCCGGGCCGCAGCTGGTGGTGCCGGTACTGAACGCCCGCTACGCTCTGAACGCCGCCAACGCCCGCTGGGGCAGCCTGTACGACGCGCTGTACGGCACGGACGCTATTCCCGAGACCGGTGGCGCGGAAAAAGGCAAAGGCTACAACCCGGTGCGCGGTGCCAAGGTGATTGCCTTCGCCCGCAATGTGCTCGACCAGGCCGCCCCGCTGGCCAACGGCTCGCACAAGGAAGCCACCGGCTACAGCGTGCAACACGGCCAACTGGTCATTAACCTGCACAACAGCAGCACCAGCCTGGCCCACCCCGAGGCCTTCATCGGCTACCAGGGCGAGCCCGCCGCCCCCACCTCCATCCTGTTGCAGCACAACGGCCTGCACATCGACATCCAGATCGACCGCAGCACGACGATTGGCAAAACCGACGCAGCCGGTATCAGCGACGTGGTGCTGGAAGCCGCGCTGTCCACCATCCTCGACCTGGAAGATTCGGTGGCCGTGGTGGATGCCGAAGACAAGGTGCTGGCCTACAGCAACTGGCTGGGCATCCAGCTGGGCACGCTGACCGAAGAAGTGCAAAAAGGCAGCGGCAGCTTTACCCGCCGCCTGAACCCCGACCGCGTGTACACCGCAGCCAACGGCGGCCAGGTCACGCTGCATGGCCGTTCGCTGATGTTTGTGCGCAACGTCGGCCATTTGATGACCAATCCGGCCATTCTGTACGGTAACGGCCAAGAAATCCCCGAAGGCATCCTGGATGCGATGGTCACCGTCACCATCGCCATGCACGACTTGCAACGCAAGGGCAACTCGCGCACCGGCAGCGTCTACATCGTCAAACCCAAAATGCACGGCCCGGCCGAAGTGGCCTTCGCCTGCGAGCTGTTTGGCCGCGTGGAAGCGGTGCTGGGTTTGCCGGAAAACACCGTCAAGCTGGGCATCATGGACGAAGAGCGCCGCACCAGCGTCAACCTCAAAGCCTGTATCGCCGCCGCCAGCGCCCGCGTGGCCTTCATCAACACCGGCTTCCTGGACCGCACCGGGGATGAGATGCACACCGCCATGCACGCCGGCCCCATGATCCGCAAGGGCGACATGAAGTCCAGCGCCTGGATTGCTGCGTACGAGAAAAACAATGTGCTGGTCGGCCTGAGCTGCGGCCTGCGCGGCAAGGCGCAAATCGGCAAAGGCATGTGGGCCATGCCCGACCTGATGCACGCCATGCTGGAGCAAAAAATTGCCCATCCCAAGGCCGGTGCCAACACCGCCTGGGTGCCCAGCCCCACCGGAGCCACCCTGCACGCCCTGCACTACCACCAGGTCAAGGTGTCGGACATCCAGATCGGCCTGGAGAAAATCGATGCCAACGGCGAACGCGACCACATCCTCAACGCCCTACTGCAAATCCCCGTGACCGCCACGCCAAACTGGAGCGCTGCCGAGAAACAGCAGGAGCTGGACAACAACGCCCAGGGCATCCTCGGCTACGTGGTGCGCTGGGTGGACCAGGGCGTGGGCTGCTCCAAGGTGCCCGACATCCACAACGTCGGCCTGATGGAAGACCGTGCCACCCTGCGCATCAGCAGCCAGCACATGGCCAACTGGTTGCTGCACGGCGTGGTCACCCAGGCCCAAATCACCGAAACCTTCGAGCGCATGGCCGCCGTGGTGGACGGCCAGAACGCGGGCGACGCGGCGTACCAGAACATGGCGGGCCACTTCGGTACCTCGGCGGCATACAAGGCCGCGTGCGACCTGGTGTTCAAGGGCCTGGAACAGCCCAGCGGTTACACCGAGCCCCTGCTGCACGCCTGGCGCTTGAAGGTGAAGGCGGGGATGGCTTGAGGCAAATGCTATTGAATCGGTAGCTGGTTGCGCTTATGGAATAGGCGCTGGCTGCCGATTTGGCGTATAAAAATGGCACCTGCGGGTGCCATTTTTTGCTCTATAAACCACTCATCATTTATGCGTGAATTACTCAGGCAAAACCAACTGGCTGATTGTCATGCCACCACTAATAGCTCCATCGTCCGCCATCACGTATACGGCACTTTGCTGTGATAGCCCCCCCGCATGTGAACTCCCATTCCAAGCCGATTTTTCGGATAAAACAGCCCATACAAGTGAGTAAACATGCGTCTTTAAATACTGCATAAGTGCAATTTGATCGACCACCAAAACTCGGCCACCTTGGGTTGACCCCATAAAAATACAGTCACCATCTTTGCAATGGATTTCCATCGACCCGTTCTGAGTCAGTTTCGGAGCCGAAAGTGGATTGCCCAACACTTCTCCAAGCGCTCGATGCAACGAAGGTGCAGGCAGTTGGACGTGTATTGAGTCCTTGGAAATCTCGCAAGCAGGTAAGAAGAAATGTTGCTTCACTCCCCTCAGCCAAGTGTCGTTGCGCCGACAACTTTCATCAATGTCAATCAAAACGGGATGCCACGGATATTCAGAAACCCAGCATTGATAGGCCTCTGGAATATCGCATCCGTCACCGTAAAAATCTTTCCCACGAAGGACCTTCAGCTTCTTCGCGAGGTCGCGTGTCGGTATCAAGAACACTCGTACGTCAATCCACTGTGACATCTGCGCGGATTTGAATTGCTCAACACCGAACCCCAATTCTTCTTCAAAGTTGAGATGAGCATTCAATACAACCCACTTTTTGCTATCGTGCTCCAGCGTGAGATACGGCTCAAACGAATCGAAGTCCGAACCCACCCAAGCCTGCTTCTGGGCCACGGTTTCCAAAGGTAGCACGGGGTTCTCAATGCTCCACCAAGACGGCGGACCATCCTCAACTTCCTTTGCGGAATCATTCACACCTAAAGCGTGGCTTGGATCGTAGTCTCTGACAGACAGTTCCCAAGCGCCACGGAGCGGCCTATTCACTTCGCCCCAGGGACGGAACAGTAACGAATCGGCTAACAAACCCAAGTACTCGTGCAAACCAATCCATTGGTATTTTTTTGAAATTCGCTCCGTTTTCTTTTCAGATCTCCCGCGTCCTCGATAGCCCAAAGTCATTTCAAAATTCGAAAACCGCGTAGGCTCCCAGCCCAGTTCCAAAACACGTTGCCAGATAAAGCGCCGGGCGAAGCGCGCATCGTGCTCGTGCCCACCCCTTCCTAGCCCACTTGTCCTCTCATCGGCCCGTTCATCATCCACAAAATGATGTACTGCAGAACCCATTACATAACGCCCAAAGTCACCATAGTGCCCCATCTCTTCAGGCACAAGTGAACTTGCAATACGCCCAAAAGCAGGGTCTGCCGCGTACACCTAAACTTGCGCCTCCGTCCAGACCTTTGGCTTAGGTTTGTTGACCTTTTGAACCAAAAACTCCAAACAAGTAACGGGCAAAACACCAGACTCACAGGCATGTCGAATGATAAATTCTGCGTAGTCGCGCTGCAGAATGTGCGGAGAAACTTCACTCTGTTTCCAAAAATGACCAAGTACATACTCCGAGACTAGTTTTGCCGCGGGTGAGCCGAGATACGGCAGAACTCCACACATAACAGCCAACAATCGCTCTTTGACATAGGGGTCATTGACTCCCCAAAATGAATCAAGCAGCTGTACGCACGACAGGCCAGACCGACTTGCCACCAACACTCGAATGGCGATATTGGTTGCGTTATCTCGCAACTCGCGATTTGGGGAACTAGTCAGCCACAACAAGACTGTTGCAGCGAGACGCGCTTGTTCGTCTGAAGATCGACCCGCAGACGCACCAGCCCAATGAAGAAACGGGGAAAGAACGCCTCCACTCAAATCGCTTGGGTTCTCCAACGCCAATGGCACTGTCCAATTCGATTCACGTAAAGACAGCGATTGCTCAATTAGATGTTTGTGCAAGAAATCTGCATTTAGTGGGTGCTCTGGGACACATGAAAACTGAAGTAACTTTTCCCACACGTCGAGGGATCGAGGTTGGCAGTTCGCCCAAGTCCTAAAGAGATGAACGACTTGTGTATCGCCGGCACCTAGTACCCGCCATGAAAGAGCGGCTAACCAAGCAGACCAAAGCATTTTTTTAGCGCCAGATCGCGCCCGCTCATCCAAAATTTGGCCCGCAACCGGGCACGACACCAACTCGATACCTACTCCGGCAGGCAGCAGCAGCGCATACGCAAATAGCTGAGGTGCAGCCATCGAGTCCAGTCGCCCACCGTGGGTGAGGTTAGGTAACAGGTTCGAGTGCCAATGAGCCAGCCAATCCTTCCTAGTCCGAAATTCCTGTAATGCAATCTGTGCGATTCGTACGTCGCTAAACCGCTCATACTGCAAACGGACTTGAGTTCCTACCGGAGTCTCGACTTCCTGCAACAGGCCTTCAGAATTTAGGTGTCGATAAAGTGACCGTGAGGCCGTTGGCTCGGGAAAATGTTGTAAACAAATTGCCTCCACCTGCGCCGCACCCAACCTCTTTGTATGGGTATGCGTAAGAGTCCCCACAATTGCAGCGACCGCACGCCGCGTTGTACTTTGAGGGCAATCAATTCGTGTTTCTATCTCTTCAGCGATGCGTGACTCCCAGTCATTTAACACCGTAACAAAAGAGATCGGCCCCTGCGGCAATGTTCTTCCACGATAGGCTTCGCATAGCGTTTTTAAAAACAGGGGGTTTTGGAACTCGACATTCAGTGTTGGAAACTGCGCGCTAATAACCTCATAGCCACCAAAATAGGCTTCTACGGCTTCGTAAAACTCTAGGTCAAATCCGTGGTGGGTGATCACCTTTGACTCTGCCAATATCTTTGGCGACATCAATGCTTCCAGGCAATCAGAGCGGCAGGAGACTAACAACTTGACACTGGGAAACTCTTTTACCAATCCGACAAGTTGTGGCAACTCCCGTTTCCACAGTCCTCGTGCTGGCGCTTCGTTAATTGCGTCAATCGCCAGTAATGCAATGCCGCCGCTGTTTGAGGCCTGCACTGCCAAGCACACAAACAACTCTCGCAAGGACCCTTCCCAATTTACAAGCCTTGGGATTTGCAAGTTCAACACATCTTGAGTTGCAAATCTTTCACCGACAACAAGAAGACAGGGTCGCCCTTCCGCAAGGGTGGCTCGTGCGAGGTGTGCTGGTCAAGTTTTTTCGGACACCGCGATAGGTTGTTTGATTGCCGATTGCTGCTCGAAAGCATTGGGTGGCAAGTTGCCCAGTTTGGAGTGCAGCCGCACGCTGTTGTAGAA
>NZ_JBWMAV010000026.1:0-9678 GCF_056521425.1 Rhodoferax sp. LS1P39
GATTTCTGGTTCGTTTTGCAACTCCAGACTATCACTGTCAGCGGCTCTGCCCACCCCTTGCTTGCAGGGCAATTCTTCTTATCCTAGTGCCATGAGGGTCGGAGCCCAAATGCGGGATGCAGCCCTCTCGCACCGCCAGCTTTGATCGCGCAATTGGGATCCGACCCCCATTGGCTACCACCCGTGCAGTAGCAACAGATTACTTCTATTTTGATAGTCAAAAATAGGAGCTTACCGTGCTTATGGAATAAGCACGGGCAGGATTTTTCATGCCTGAAAAACAGGCTAAAAATGCAGAAACCCTAGCGCACCCGTTCCCCCGCCAGCGCGGCGTGCAGCAGGCGCAGGCTGTGGGGTTCGCTGAGGAAGCGCATGTGCTCGGCGGCGCTGGGGGTGGCGCCGCCGGTGCGGCTGAGTTGCAGCACGCGCTGGCGGCGGTGTTCGCCGCGCAGGCCTTGGCCGGTGTGGCGCGGGCCCAGGGCTTGCAGGGCCAGGGCCGCCAGGCGCGGCAGGTCCGTTAACCACGGGGTGGCGGCGGCGCGCGGGGCGTGGGCATAGCGCCAGGCTTGCTTCAAGACGGTGGGTGAACGGCTTTCTTCGGGCACAAGCAACCAACCGGCATCTTGCAGGCGCTGGCCCAGGCCGACGCGGCTGCTGAGCACGGTAAAGGGCACGGCCAGCAACAGCGGCAGGCCCATGGGCAGCAGCCACAGCAGGGAGTCGGGGGCGAACCAGGCGACCGCGCCCAGCAGGCAGCCTACCGCCAGACCCAGGGGGCCGAAGCGCTGGACGGCATCGCCCCAGGGCAGGTCGCTGGCTTCGCGTGGGGGGGATGTCCATTCCAGCTTCCAGCCGGTCAGGCCGCCCAGCACGAACAGGCTGTGCGCGGCCATGCGCAGGGGGGCTTGCAGCATGGACATCAGCGCCTCCAGCATCGTGCTGCCCAGCAGCTTCAGGCTGCCGCCAAAGGCCGCCTGCTCACCGCGCAGCAGCACCGCCAGCAGGCCCAGCACCCGGGGCAGGGCCAGCATCAGCGCGGTCGATACCCACAGGGTGGCCACGCTGCGGCTGGACCACAGCGGGATCTCGCTGTCGTGCAACCACAGCGCGGCACCCAGCACCACGTACAGCAGCCACAGCGGGGCCGACACGTAGGACATGGCTCCCGTGGCCAGCATGGCGCGGTGCACCGGGCGCAGGCCGGGTTCGGTCAGCAGGCGGGCGTTTTGCAGATTGCCCTGGCACCAGCGGCGGTCGCGTTGCAGCTCGGCCAGCAGGTGGGGCGGTTGTTGCTCGTAGCTGCCTTCCAGGTCGTTGACCAGCCAGACCTCGTAGCCTGCGCGGCGCATCAGCGCGGCTTCCACAAAGTCGTGCGACAGGATTTCGCCCGCCAGCGCGCCCTTGCCGGGCAAGGTGGCCAGCGCGCAGTGCTGCATGAACGGGGCCACGCGGATGATGGCGTTGTGGCCCCAGTAATGGGCCTCGCCCAGCTGCCAGAACTGCATGCCGGCGGTGAACAGGCGCCCGGTGACGCGGCTGCCAAACTGCTGGCCGCGGGCGTGCAGGGTGGCGTGGCCGCAGGCGCGGGGGGCGGTTTGCAAGATACCGGCGCGGGGGTGGGCTTCCATCAGCCGGGCCAGGGTAACCAGCGTGTCGCCGCTCATCACGCTGTCGGCATCCATTACCACCATGTAGCGGTAACTGCGGCCCCAGCGGCGGCAGAAGTCGGCCACGTTACCGGCCTTGCGGCGGGTGCGGTGCTGGCGCCAGCGGTAGTGCACACGCAGCTGGCTGCCTGCACTGGCGAGCTGCTCGCGCAGGGCTTGCCAGGCGGTGAGCTCGGCGGCACGCAGGGCAGGGTCATTGCTGTCGGACAGCACAAACACATCAAACAAGCGCTCGGCACCGGACGTGCTGAGCGACTCGCAGGTGGCGCGCAGCCCGGCAAACACCGTGGCCACGTCTTCGTTGCAGATCGGCATGATGACGGCGGTGCGGGCATCTGGCGGCAGCACGGTGTGGGCCGCGCTGCGCGCCGACAGCGCATGCGGGTCGCCGCGCAGGGTGACCCAAAAGCCCATCACGGCGGTCACCGTACCCGCCGACACCCAGGCAAACAGCAGCGCAAACAGGCCCAGTTGGGTGGCCAGCAATACATCGCTACCGGCCCCGGGCTGGGCGCGCCACAGCAGGGCGGTGGCAAACACGGTGGCGCTGGCGATCCAGAACAGCAGCCAATGGCGGCGCTGCTGGGCTGCGGCTTCCCAGGCGGGCGCTTGGCCCTGGTGCCGTGCGGCACTGGCGCGCCAAGGCGCATCGGCAGGGGCTTGCTGGCCGCGCAGGCGACCGGCCAGGCCGAGCCAGGGTTGCGCCCGCATGGAGCCGCGCTGGATGGGGGGCATACCGGAGGAGGAAGGTGTGTGGTTCATGGGGCAACCTGGATGTAGGTCCATGTCTCACTGACCGTTTGGGGGCCAGTGCTGGACGGGGCGGTAAGAAAGGCGCGCAGCTCCACCGGTTGCGCAGGGTTCAGCGTTTGCACGCGCAGGGCCATGCGCCAGGCCCCGGTGGCCTCGACGCGGTACACGTTGGATTCGGTGATGCGTCCATTGCTGTTGGCGCTGGCCACGGCCTTCAGTGCACCCTTGCTGGGCAGGGCCGGGCCGGCGAAGTCCACGATGTACTGCTGCTCGTTTTTCGCCAACGTGGCAAAGCTGTGGCCGACGCGGGTTTGCGCCACCCAGGCCTGGGGGGGGCGCTGCTGGGCATCGCCCTGCCAGTCCACGCGCCAGGCGATGTCCAGCGGCTGGCCGGGGGCGGGCAGGGTGGCGGGCACCCAGTAGGCGACGATGTTGTCGTGGGTTTCGTCGGGCGTGGGCAGTTGCACCAGCTCGACCCGGCCCGCGCCCCAGTCGCCCAGCGGCGTGACCCAAGCCGAGGGGCGGCGTTCGTAGCTCGCTTCGGTGTCTTCATAACTGGCGAAGCTGCGGTCGCGCTGCATCAGGCCAAAGCCTTTGGGCGCGCGGGTGGTGAACGATGTGACCAGCGGGCTGCGCGGGTTTTGCAGGGGCCGCCACAGCCATTCACCCTCGCCGCTGGCCAGCATCAGGCCGTCGGAGTCGTGCACTTCGGGGCGGAAGTCGGTGCGGCTGGGTTGGTTTTCGCCAAAGCTGAACATGCTGGTCAGCGGGGCGATACCGAGGGTGCGGATGGGGTTGTTGGGCGTGTCGCGCAGGTACAGCCGGGCTTTGACGCTCATGCGCGTCGTGGTGCCGGGCTCGATCTCGAAGCGGTAGACACCGGAGACGCGGGGCGAGTCCAGCAGGGCCAGCACGGTCATGGCGGTGGCACCGGCTTTGGGGCGCTCGATCCAGAAGTCGGTGAAGCGGGGGAATTCCTCCGGCCCGCCGCCCGCTGTGTCTACTGCCAGCCCACGGGCCGACAGGCCGTAATGCAGCCCGGCGCTGAGGGCGCGGAAGTAGCTGGCCCCCTGGAACACCACCAGCTCGTCTTTGTAGGCGGGGTTGTTCAGCGGGTAATGCACCCGGAAACCCGCGTGGCCGATGTCGCCCCAGGTGGCGGGCTGCAGCGTGTTGGCGCCGTAGCTGAAGTCTTGGGGGTTGAAGCGGAAGGGGCGCTCGCCTTCGGGCGTGGTTTCAACCAGGCGCACCGGCTCGGTCTGGTACTTGCCCAGGTGGAAAAACATCAGCTCAAACGGCAGTTGCGCGGCGCGCCAGGCGGCCTGCTCGGGCTTGAAGCGGATGTCGCGCATCTGGTCGTAGGTCAGCTTGGCCAGCACATCGGGCGTGCGGCTGGGCACGGGGCTGTAGGGCTGGGCGGCCAGGGCGCGGGCGCGTTCGCCCACAGAGTCGAAGTCGGTGGACATTGCGACCAACGGGATGGCCAGCAAAAGGGCAGCTAAAGAGCGGTTCAGACATTGCATGCCCAAACCTAGTGCAAACCCTAGGCCAGTGTGAAAAACACTTTCAGATCAAGCACTTAGCCTGCTTTTCACATGTGTAGCAGGATGTGGGGGCCTGTAAAGCGTCGCTGATTGGCGACAGAGCCCAGCGCACGGCCTACCGTGCAGGCCGTAAGTGCTTGATGAATAAGGGAAAACCCGTTGTCGCTAGCGGGCGACAGGCGGCTCGGGGTCGTCGCTGTTTTGCGACTCGGGGCCGGTGTCGCCTCGGAACAGGCCCGGGGTCAGGCCGTGTTTTTGCAGCAGGCGGTAAAACTCGGTGCGGTTGCGCTCGGCCAGCCGGGCGGCATCGGCCACCTGGCCGTCGGTGAGCTTGAGCAGGCCCACCAGGTAGTCGCGCTCGAAGCGGTTGCGGGCCTCGGTAAAGCCCAGCACCTCCACCGTGGGCACGCGCAGCGCCCGCTGCACCAGGGCCAGCGGCACCAGCGGCGTGGTGCACAGCGCGCAGACCTGCTCGACCACGTTGTGCAGCTGCCGCACATTGCCCGGCCAGGCGGCGGTGGACAGCTGGCCCAGGGCATCGGGTGCAAAGCCTTTGAGCGGCTTGTGGTACTTGCTGGCCAGGCGCTGCAAAAAGTGCTGGGCCAGCAGGGCGATGTCTTCGCGCCGCTCGGCCAGCGGCGGCAGGGTGAGGGTGACCACGTTGAGGCGGTAGTACAGGTCTTCGCGGAAGTCGCCGCTGGCCAGGGCGGCCTCTAGGTCGCGGTGGGTGGCCGAGACGATGCGCACATCCACATCGATGGACTGCTGCGCCCCCACGGGCCGCACCTGGCGCTCTTGCAGCACGCGCAGCAGCTTGACCTGCAGGGCGGGCGGCATGTCGCCAATTTCGTCCAGAAACAGGCTACCGCCGTGGGCGCTCTGGAACAGGCCGCGGTGGTGCGCCACCGCACCGGTGAACGCGCCCTTGACGTGGCCAAACAGCTCGGACTCCAGCAGCGCCTCGGGGATGGCGCTGCAGTTCACCGCCACAAACGGGCCGTGGGCGCGTGGGCTGGCGCGGTGGATGGCGCGGGCCAGCAGCTCCTTGCCGCTACCGCTCTCACCCCGGATCAGCACCGAGGCATCGCTGGGCGCGACCAGCCGGGCCTCGGCCAGTACCTCGTCCATCACCGCCGAGCGGCTGACGATATCTTCGCGCCACACCTCGCCCGCCGAGCCCGGCAGGGGCCGCGCCGTGGCCGAAACCGCCAGCGCCCGGCTGACCGCCGCCAGCAGCTCCTGTCCGTCAAACGGCTTGGTCAGGTAGCTGAACACCCCGCGCAGCGTGGCATCCACCGCGTCGGGGATGCTGCCGTGGGCGGTGAGCAAAATCACCGGCAGGCCGGGCAGGCGGGCCTGCACCGCGTCGAACAAGGCCAGGCCGTCCATGCCGGGCAGGCGTACATCGCTCAGCACCAGTTGGGGCCGCAGCACTTCCAGCCGGGCCAGGGCTTCCTCGGCGCTGGCCACAGCGGTGACCTGGTGACCCGCCGCGCCCAGGCGCAGCGACAGCAGGCGCAGCATGTCGGCATCGTCGTCGACCACCAGGATCTGCACGCGCTGCGGGTTTTGCAAACGGGCCGGGCTCATGGGGCTTTGCCTGTGCCGTTGCGGGGGGCCAGCGAGCGTTCGATGGCCTTCAGGGCTTCGAGCTGCTCGCTGAGCTGGTCGATGCGGCGTTGGCTGTCGCGCAGTTGCTGGGCCTGGCGGCTGACGATTTCGTCCAGTCGTTTTTGCTCGGTGGCGCGGGCGGTGAGCAGGCGCGCCCAGTCGAACCAGGGCAGTGCCGCCGGGTCAGGGGCGGCTTGCACGGCTTCCAGCTGGGCCAAGGCCTTGGCGGCATCGCCGGGGGTGCGGGTGTGCAGCCAGACCAGGGCCAGGTGCACCGCGCTGGCCGGGGTGGCGGGCTCAGACGCGATGCGGGCGGCAATAGCGGGCAGCACGTCGGGTGCCGTCTGGCGCAGTTGGTCTTGCCAGCGCAACAGATCGCGCCCGGCTTGGGCGGTGGGGTCGGGCGCGGGCAGCACAGGGGGCGGCTCCACGGCGGGCGGCGGTGGTGCGGGCGGGGTGTGCACCGGCGTTGGCGGGCGAGGGGCATCCGTGAAAACCGGGGGCAGTGGGCTGGCACAGGCCGCCAGCGCCAACAGGCTGGCCGTGCCAAGCCATCGCAATAGGTCATGCATAGGGGGCATCCAGAGGTAAGAGTATGCGGAAGCAGGCACCGCCTGCGTCGGCCATCAGCTGCACGCGGCCACCGTGGGCGGCAACCTGCTCGCGCACGATGGCCAGGCCGATGCCGCTGCCGCGCGGTGGGGCGCTGAGGGTACTGCTGTTGTGGGGCGGCGGCTGGGTGCTGCCCCGGTAAAACGGGTCGAAGACGTGTTCTCGGTCGGCGGCGGCGATGCCGGGGCCGTCGTCGTTGATCTGCAAGGCGATGTGCCGGTCTTCGCTGCTGCCCAGCAGGCCCACCCACCAGCGGATACGCCCGCCCACCGGGCTGAACCGGATGGCGTTGGACAGCAGATTGCCCAGCGCCATGCCCAGCCGCTCGGCGTCTACCGGGTGGCTCAATGTGGCATCGCCTTCCACCACCACCGCCAGGCCGCGCGCTTGCCAGCTCAGGCGCTGGGCCTGCACCACGCCCTCCACCAGGGGGCGCAGCAGGGTGGGGCGGCGCTGCAGTTGCCGGGCATCGAAGGCGGCGGCGTTGTAGCGCAGCAGGTCTTCAATCTGCTGCTGCAGCACGCCGGTGTTGTGCTGCAGGATACCGACGATCTCGGCCTGCTCGGCGCCCAGCGTGCCGCCCACGCCCTCGTGCAGCAGGGCCACGCCTTCGCGCAGCGCGGCCAGCGGGGTTTTGAGCTCGTGCGAGGTGTGGCGCAGAAAGCGGGCCTTGTCTTCGTCCAGCTCGGTCAGGCGCAGGCGCAACCAGTCGAGCTGGCGGCCCAGGCTGGCCAGGTCGGACGGGCCCCGGATCACTACCGGTTCGCTCAAACGCCCCTCGCCCAACGCCACGATAGCCGCGCCCAGGCGGCGCAGCGGCTGGGTCAGCCACAGCCCAAAGGCCAGTGCCGCCGCCGCCGCCGCTACGATGGCCACCAGCACCTGCTGCACCTGGCGGTTGCGTTGGGATTCCAGCGCGTCTTGTACTTCCTGGTTGTGCTCGGCAATGCTTTGCTGCACCTGCAGCGTCAGCCCGCGCGAAATGTTGTCCAAGGTGCGGAACTCGGCCGCCACCGCCACGCCCCGGGCCGCCAGGGCCAGCCGCCCATCCGCCAACTGGCTGCGCACCCGCACCACCGAAGCCAGCCACTGCTGGGCCAGCGCCGCCGTGGGTGGGTACTGGCCTAACGGCAAGAGCATGGCCTGGGCCTGGTTGGCGGCATCGTCAAAACGCTGGCGCAAGGCATCGTCGCCCAGCACCAGGTACTGGCGGGCGGCGCGCTCCATGTCGGTACTGCGCTCGGCCAGGCCGCGGGTGGACAGGTTGAGCTGCACGCTCTGCTGCCCGGCCTCGCGGCTTTTGGCCAATACCCCTTGCAGGGCCTGCAAACCGCTGAGCGACACCGCGCCCAGCAGCAGCGCAATCAGCACGAAGGCGAACAGCAGCAGTTGGCGGAAAGAGGCGCGTAGGGTCACAGGCAGAGGCCTTGGGGTAGCAGGCAGGGTATGGACGCAGTATAGAAGGGCTTGCTGCACTGCAACAATTGCAGGGTTATTTCAAGGGTGTTTTTAGGCCTCTTCGCTTATGGAATGGGCGTGAGCAGCTTCTTTATTGATAGCAATGGCGGGGTTGCTGGATCTAGGTCAATAGTTTGCCCAGCGCCATTTTTTGGGCGCGCCGCTCGGCCCCCTGGCTGCGGGTGTGTTTGCCCGCCGCGCCACTGGTGGCACGTTGGGCCAGGGCCCGGGCGATGTGGTTGCGGGGTGGCTGGTCGAGGGCGACCACCAGGCTGATCGGCTGCTTCATGCGCGAAATCATCTTGGCACTCATCTGTGCACGCTCCAATAAAAACGCCTCGGCATAGGGGTGCCAAGGCGTAGTCGGTCAGCCTTGGGCGGGATGTGAATTGCACGCATCCAGCCGGGCGGAAGGGAGCGAGCGTTAGGTGGGACGATGGGTCATGGGGTTCGCGAAGGTGGCTAAGGTTTAAACCCTGCAAGGCTATTCGTTGCAGGGCAGTGCACAGTGGCGAAGGCGCGATTCTGGCGGAAACCCCGCTGCCTGCGCAAGCCGGTTGTGGCAAAAATGCTGCACAATGGCTTGCAAGCTTTTTAGGCCTCCTGTGCTTATTCTGTGGGCGCAAGCAGCTATCTATTCCATAGTAACCACCATGCAAACCCCAACGCAGACTCTGACGCTCCCCCAAGCCCGCAACCTGCACCTGGCCGCCCAGGGTTTGCTGAACCCGCCACGCCGCAAGGCAACACCCAGCGACCTGCGCCAGTGCATCCGGCGCATGCAATTGCTGCAGATCGACACCATCAGCGTGGTGGCGCGCAGCCCCTATCTGGTGCTGTTTTCGCGGCTAGGGGCCTACCCGCAGGCCTGGCTGGATGCCGCCCTGGCCAGCGGCCAGTTGTTTGAAACCTGGGCCCACGAGGCTTGCTTTGCGCCGGTAGAAGACCTGCTGCTGCACCGCAGTTACAACCAGGGCACCCGCCGCCACTGGGGCCTGGTACACGGGCAGGCGATCCAGGCCCGCCAGCGCACCGAGCTCGACGCTCTGCTGGCCCACATCGGCATCAATGGCCCGGTCAAGTCCTCCGAATTTGCCCGCACCGACGGCAAAACCAGCGGCGGCTGGTGGGACCGCAAGGACGAAAAACGCTGGTTAGAGGCCCTATTTGCCAGCGGCGAGCTGATGGTGGCCCGGCGCGACAGCTTCCAACGGGTCTACGACCTGGCCCACCGCGTGCACCCCCACTTGGCCCACGCCCCGCTGCCCGCTGCCGCCGAGGTGCACACCGGTTTTGTAGAAAAAGCCATCCTGGCCCTGGGCATCACCCAGGCCCGCTGGGTCCACGACTACTTCCGCCAAAAGCCGCGCACCAAGGATGCCGACCTTGACGCGCTGGTGGCGCAAGGCGTGGTACAGCGCGTGGAGGTGCAGGGCTGGACGGCCCCCGGCTACGTGCACCACCAGCACGCCGAGCTTTTAGAGAAAGCCGTTGCAGGCCAGCTCCGTGCCACCCACACCACCTTGCTGTCGCCCTTCGACCCCGTGGTCTGGGACCGCGAACGCGCTTCCACCCTATGGGGCTTCGACTACCGCATAGAGTGCTACACGCCCGAGGAAAAGCGCACCTACGGCTACTTCGTGCTGCCCATCCTGCACAAGGGAGCCCTGGTTGGGCGGCTGGATGCCAAGGCGCACCGGGCGCAGGGGGTGTTTGAGGTGAAGGCGCTGTTTGTGGAGGAGGGGGTCAAGCTCAGCGATACGGCGGTTAAGGCCTTGGCGGAGGCGATCCAGCGCTGCGCGGATTGGCATGGGACACCGGAGGTGCGGGTGGGGAGGGTGGTGCCGGAGGGCCTAGGTGATCAGTTGTCCAGTGCTTTGGTGAGGGTGCTCTAGCCATTCTGCAAAACGCGTCACCTGTGCTGGTCAAGTTTTTTCGGACACCGCGATAGGTTGTTTGATTGCCGATTGCTGCTCGAAAGCATTGGGTGGCAAGTTGCCCAGTTTGGAGTGCAGCCGCACGCTGTTGTAGAA
>NZ_JBWMAV010000027.1:0-5495 GCF_056521425.1 Rhodoferax sp. LS1P39
TGAGGAACTGGCAGCTTGAAGACGCTGTGTACCTCAATCCGGAAAGAGAGCGAAAAACCCTTCTCAAGCAGGCAGCCTAACGGCTGCTGAGGCGACAACTACCTTGACACACGCCGGTGTGGCCAAAAGAAAGTCACCAAAGAAAAGGCCACCCCCGCTGCCTGCGTCCCTTCGCTGCGCTGCGGGCAACCTGTGGTGCTCGCTTCAAGTGGGGTCTGGCTAAACTCGCTGCGCTCAAACAACGCCAGCCCTGATCCACTTGAAGCTGCGCTCCTCGGCGCATGCAGAGGGGGCCCCAGGGAGCGGGAACGGGCACGGGGTCCGTTGGCGCTTTGCGCCAATGCGCACCGGCGGTGCGCCCGGATTTCCCCCTCTCCATCCGCCTGCGCCGCCGGGCGCACATCCCGGCCGGGGATGCCCATAAACACAAGCAAAGCATCGGAGACAGCCAAATGAGCGACATCTGCATTGAATTCAACGACGTAGTGGCCGGGTACAAGGACTTCATGATCCTGAACAACCTGAGCTTCAAGGCCCAGACCGGCTCCATCACCCTGCTGCTCGGCCCCAATGGCGCGGGCAAATCGACGGTGCTGAAGACGCTTTTTGGGCTGCTCAAACCCCGCCAAGGCAGCATCCAGCTGTACGGCAAAAGCGTGGTCGGGCTGACGCAAAAAGAGCTGCTGGCCCAGGGCATCGCCTTTGTGCCGCAGGGCCGCAACCTGTTTGGCCAGCTCACGGTGTGGCAGAACCTGGAACTGGGCGGCATCACCATCGGCAAGGAGCTGACGCACCAGCGCATCCCCGAAGTGCTGGAGTTCTTCCCGCGCGTCAAGCAGCGCATGGACAGCATGGCCTCGGCCCTATCGGGCGGCGAGCAAAAGCAATTGGAGATTGGCCGCGCCCTGCTGCTGCGCCCCAAGGTGCTGTTGATCGACGAGCCCAGCATCGGCCTGTCCCCCATGGTGGTGGGCGATGTGTTCAAACTGCTACGCAAACTGGCCGACCAGGGCACTACCGTGCTGATGGTGGAACAAAACGTCAAAAGTGCGCTCAAAATATCCGATGAAGCGATTGCGCTGGAGTCGGGCCGGCTGGTGCTGCAAAAGCCCGCCTCCGAACTGCTGACCGATCCGCATATTGAGCGCCTATTTTTGGGTGGAGCCCATGCTGCACCTGCACAACCAGCTACTATTTAAGGAGCATGTGATCCATGAGTGACCTTCTCGTCAACCCCAGCCGCGAGCCCTTGCAGGCCTCGTTCAGCGATGCCTCCAACCCGCTGGGGCTGGACGGTATCGAGTTCATCGAATACTCCACGCCCAAGCCGCAAGCACTGGGCCAGGTGCTGGAGATGATGGGTTTCAAACCGGTAGCCCGGCACCGCTCGCGCGAGATCCAGCTGTACCGCCAGGGCGGGCTGAACATCGTGGTCAACGGCCACCCCAGCGACGCGCAGGCCGCCGGCCACGGCAGTGAATCGCCCGCCATCTCGGCCATCGCGCTGCGGGTGCGCGATGCCCGCGCCGCCTACCACTACGTGCGCGAGCGCGGTGCCTGGGAGGTACCCACCCACGCAGAGGTGATGGAGCTGAACATCCCCGCCATCCACGGCGCGGGCGGCAGCCGCATCTACTTTGTGGACCGCTACAAAGACTTCTCCATCTACGACGTGGATTTCATCCCGATCCCCTCGGTCAACCAGAAGCCCGAGGCCACCACCGGCCTGCACTTCTTCGGCGTGGTGCAGTACATCGGCCCGGAGCGCAGCTACGACTGGATCGAGTTCTACAACGCCCTGTTTGGCATGGCCCTGATCCCCGACGAGGAGCGCTTCGGCATCATGCCCAAGGGCACCCTGCTGCGCAGCCCGGCCCTGGAAGCCGCCAACAGCTTCATGTTGCAACTCATCGAGCCCGAACTGAACGTGATCGACACCGACGAGCGCCTGCAGCGCATCGGCCTGGGCGTACCCGACGTGCTGGCGGCGGTGAAGGCCTTGCGCGCGCTGGGCGTGGAGTTTGTGGAGACGCAGGCCACCCACACCGAGAGCCGCGGTGCGATCACCAAGACCTACCTGGGCTCCGTCGTCTTCGAACTCGTGCACAGCGAGAAAGCCGTATGAAAGACCACGCCATCCAAGGCTTCGGCATGGACACCATCACCCTGGCCGGGCCCTTGAAAGCCAAGCTCAAGGCCATGGTGGATGCGGGCTTTACCCAGGTGATGCTCAAGGCCAACGACATCGTCGGCCACCCGGACGGCATGGAGGCGGCGGTGGCCGAGGTCAAGGCCAGCGGGCTGCGCGGCACCGGCTTTCAGGTGCTGCGCGACTTCGAGGGCCTCAGCGGCCACCTGCACGAGTACAAGATCGACATCGCCAAGGCCATGCTGCAAATGTGTGCCGCGCTGGACTGCAAAGTGCTGCTGGCCTGCTCGTCCACCTCGCCGCACGCCACCCAGGACCTGGACCACATCGCCCGCGACCTGCGCAAGCTGGCCATGCTGGCCGTGCCGCTGGGCATCCGCATCGCCTACGAGGGCCTGTCGTGGGGCCGCACGGTGAACGAGTTCACCACCGCCTGGGACGTGGTCTGCCGCGCCGACTGCCCCAACCTGGGCCTGGGCATCGACGGCTACCACATCGTGGCCGCCAAGACCTCGCTGGACGAGATCGACTACCTGGATCCGAGCAAGATATTTTTGGTGCAACTGGCCGACTTCATGTGGCAGGAAACCAAGACCTTTGAAGAGCGCATGACCACCGCGCGCACCTACCGCGTGTTCCCCGGCGAAGGCGTGCACAGCGAGCAGATGGTGGACCTGGTGCTCAAGCTCGACCGCCTGGGCTACCGGGGCGACTACAGCTTTGAAGTATTTAACGACGACTACGTCAACCTGCCCCTGCCGGTGGTGGCCGCCCGCGCCCGCAAGAGCGCGCTGTGGCTCAGCGAAGACGTGCTGCGCCGCTCCACACCGCTGCCCAACGACATGCGGCTCAAGCAGCGCTTCTGACAAGGTTCATATAGAAAACAGACGGCTTGCGCTTATTCCATAAGCGCAAGCCGCTCTTTTTTGTGTAGCACATGGAAGTCAACGACATGGCTTAATGCAGGCTTAATCGGGCTGTTGCACCATGCTCACACCCGCGGCCACTTTTGCACATCCATGTACCACCTGAACGATTTGAACGACGACAGCGAAGACACCGAACGCACCCCGGCCCAGCGGACAGCGGCAGCATCGCGCAGCACCTGGGTCAGCGTGGCCGTCAACCTGGTGCTCACGGTGCTGCAGATCGGGGCGGGCATCTTCTCCAAATCCCAGGGCCTGATCGCCGACGGCGTGCACTCGCTGTCCGACCTGGTGGCCGACTTCGTGGTGCTCCTGGCCAGCCACCACAGCAAAAAAGATGCCGATGTAGACCATCCCTACGGCCACCAGCGCTTTGAAACGGCCGCCTCGCTGGTGCTGGGCCTGCTGCTGCTGGCGGTGGGCGCAGGCATGCTGTGGTCAGCCGCTACCAAGCTGGAGGCCCCCGAAGCCATCGCCCAGGTGCATGTGCTGGCCCTGTGGGTGGCCGGTGGCGCGCTGATAGCCAAGGAGCTGCTGTTTCGCTACATGCTGGCCGTGGCCAAGCGGGTCAAATCCAGCATGCTGGTGGCCAACGCCTGGCACGCCCGCTCCGACGCGGCATCGTCCCTGGTGGTGGGCATTGGCATCGTCGGCAACCTGGCGGGTTACCCGCTGCTGGACCCGATTGCCGCGCTGATCGTGGGCTTTATGGTGTCCAAAATGGGCTGGAGCTTTGCCTGGGATGCCCTGCACGACCTGATGGACCGGGCCGTCGATGAAGCCGAGGTAGACGCCATCCGCCAGACCCTGCAGACCACGCCCGGCGTGCTGGGCGTGCACGACCTGCACACCCGCAAAATGGGCGACATGGTGGTGGCCGACGCGCACATCGAGGTCGATGCCACCCTGAGCGTGGAGGCCGGGCACGAGATTGCCGTCATGGCCCGCCAGCGCGTGCTGCAACGCCACCGGGTGCTGAACCTGATGACCCACATCGACCCCTGGCGGCGGCCCGACGGGGACCACACCGCGGCCAGAGCTGTGTGAAAGGCGGCCTGGGGCGCCTACGCACTTTTGCATAGAATAGGCCTCTCACGCTTATTCCACTAGCGTAAGCAGCTCTTATTTGCATAGCATCCATGCCCACTACCGCCATCGCCCACCTGCGCGCCCGCGCCACCCAGCACACCACCCTCTTCGGCAAAAGCCGTACCCTCTGGCATACCTGGGGCCAACCCGGCAGCCAGCCCCCGGTGCTGTTGCTGCACGGCGGCAGCGGTAGCTGGACGCACTGGCTGCGCAACATCCAGAGCCTGGTCGATGCCGGGCGGCAGGTGTGGGTGCCCGACCTGCCCGGCTTCGGCGACTCGGATATGCCCCCTGGCGGTGCGGGCCGGGATGCCGATGCCATGCACGCGCCGTTGCAGCTGGGCTTGCAGCAGCTGGTGGGAGACGCCGCCGTGGACGTGGTGGGTTTCTCGTTTGGCAGCATGGTGGGCGGCTTTCTGGCCCAGGTCTACCCCAGCCGTGTGGCCCGCCTGGTCATCGTCGGCGCGCCCGCCCTGGGCCTGGTGCAGCGCAATACCGTCCCCCTCAAAGCCTGGACGCACCTGACCGACCCCGCAGCGCAAGCCGTGCAGCACCGCCACAACCTGCGCGCGCTGATGCTGTTCGACCCGGCCGGTGTGGATGACGACACCCTGGCCCTGCACATCGCCAACGTGCGGCGCGACCGCATTCCCGGCCGGCGTTTGTCCTACACCGACGTACTGGCCAAAGCCCTGCAACAGATACGCTGCCCGGTGTGGGCCATCTACGGGCGCGAAGATGCCTTGTACGAGGGCCGGGTGGACGAGCTGGCCGCCGCGCTGCAGGCCGCGCCCACCTTCCAGTCGCTGCAACTGGTGGACAAGGCAGGCCACTGGGTGCAGTACGAGTGCGCCGATGCCTTCAACGCAGCACTGCGCCAGGCATTGG
This sequence comes from Rhodoferax sp. LS1P39, assembly GCF_056521425.1. Classification (NCBI taxonomy): domain Bacteria; kingdom Pseudomonadati; phylum Pseudomonadota; class Betaproteobacteria; order Burkholderiales; family Comamonadaceae; genus Rhodoferax; species Rhodoferax sp. LS1P39. Next base: position 5,053 of record NZ_JBWMAV010000027.1, read on the forward strand.
AGGCCAAGCCCGGCTATCGGTCTGGGAGGTAAAAAAATCTAGATGATTCCAAAAAAACAACAAGCCTGCGGTGCAGACATGGAACTGGCTGAGCGTGGACTTACCCGCCATTAGTCACCCTCTCGCAAAGTTAACGACTTAGGATGGATATCGTAGCTACGTAATTTGGATCGCTGCCGGGTTTTAGTTTGTAGTCTTGGCGGCGTGGATCGCCAATCTAACTAGACTTTTGGTCACTCCGATGCCTCAACCGATCTCTCACCGGGAGCAGTCCACGTTGATCTGGACCGCAGTAACGTCGCCAAGAGCACAAGATTTCACGACAACGGCGTGTGTCAAGGTAGTTGTCGCCTCAGCAGCCGTTAGGCTGCCTGCTTGAGAAGGGTTTTTCGCTCTCTTTCCGGATTGAGGTACACAGCGTCTTCAAGCTGCCAGTTCCTCAG
>NZ_JBWMAV010000028.1:0-3830 GCF_056521425.1 Rhodoferax sp. LS1P39
CATTTTGCCGGCCTCGATCTTGGAGAAGTCCAGGATGTCGTTGATGATGCCCAGCAGGTTTTTGGCGGCGGCGTTGACCTTTTGGATGTAGTTGGCCTGGCGCGGGCTGAGCTCGCCTGCCAGTGCCAGACCCGACATGCCGATGATGGCGTTCATCGGGGTGCGGATTTCATGGCTCATGTTGGCCAGAAAATCCGACTTGGCCTGGTTGGCCTCTTCGGCGGCCTTTTGCGCCTGGCGGATGGCGAGCTCGGCCTCTTTGACGGCGGTGATGTCCTGGTTCACGCCAAACAGTTGCGCCAGGCGGCCATCGGGGTGGTTTTCGGCCTGCACCAGGGTGCGCAGCCAGATCTGCCGACCGTCGATGGGGCGGCGAAAGGGGTAGGTCATCTCGAACGCCACCAGCTGCCCGGCCAGTGCATCGGCGAATTGCCGACGGTACCGGCGGAGCAACACCGGGTCCGACAGATCGATGCGATGCCACACTTCAGACACCGTCAAACGCCGTTCGGTAAGGCCTGGCAACTCGCCGCACAACACAGCATTCCGCTCGGAAGACACCAGCCAGTCGGGCTGGTCGGCGCGGATGTGCCACTCGCCCGACCGGGTCAGGGTAAGCGCCTGGTTGGCCCGCTCGTTGGCCGCCTGCAGCTGGGCCTGGGCACTTTGCTGGTAGAGGTGGACGGCACGGAGTTTGTCGCGCATCTGCACCAGCCAGTGCAGCACGCTGTCGCCCTGCGCCACGTCGGTATGGATAGCCGAGTCCAGGTCGCCGTCGGCAATGCGCTGGATGGTGGCGTGCACCCGCTCGATGGTGCCGCCCATCAGGGTCTGCAGCTGGTCGATGTAGCGGTTCACGTTGTCGGTCACCGCCTGGAATTCCCGGGTGTCGGCGGGTGGCAAATGCCGTTGCAGGTGGCTGCCGCTGGAGGCAATGGCATCCAGCGCATCCCGGATCTTGCCCAGCGGGCTGAGCACCTGCTTGGTGACGATGGCGTACAGCGCGGCCACGGTCATGCAGTTGATCGCCAGTATCTGCAGCACCAACTGCACCAGGTCGCTTTGCAGGCGCTCGCGGATGCTGCGCTCCGACGCGTACAGGGTCACGCTGCCCACCTTGGGCTGGTCGGACTTGTATAGCACGTCGAACTCCCGCGTGATGTCCGCCGCCAACGGGCCATTCAGCTCCGTCAGCACGCCATGGGACCGCTGCAGTCCGTACGCCTTGCTCTCGCCATAACGGATGGTGATGCCGGTGACGATGGCATCGTTCATCTCGGAGCGCGCGATGTCCATGATCTGCTCACGGTTGAACTGCCAGATCGCCGTGGGCACGGTGGTCTTGACGCGCGCCTCAATGTGGCTGAGCCGCTGCGCCAGGTCGGCCTCTTTCTCGCGTTTGCGGTCCTGGTAATTCCAGGCACCGAAAGCACCCAGCCCCACCGATACGATCAACACGAACAGCGCCACGAAGCGCAGCCGTATGGATGGTTTTGTCGGCATGCCCTGCCCCTTCCTGTGTCAGTCGGCGGGTTGTAGCTGCGCAATGCCCAACTCGGCGAGCTTGTCCAGATAGATTTTTTTAACCAGACCTTCCTTTTGCATGTCCAGCAGGGCGGCGTTGATTCTGGGCACCAGCGCGGCGTGCTTTTTGTTCAGGTAGAAAAACAGCGGCTCGGTGGCCCAGGAGCGCAGGCCACGGTAAAACTTTCTCGGATGTTGGAGGAGCACTTCCGGCTCGGCATCCAGGTACACCAGCATCGCGACATCAAACCGTCTGTGGGCCAGCATCTCGAATGCGGTACGGATGTCTTTCGTGTCAGTCACGTCCATCCCCTGGCTGTACTTCACCAGCATCAGGGTCCCGCGTGTCAAACCCACCTTGCGCTGGCGCAACTCCGCACGCGGCAGATTGGCCACTTTTTCATCCATGCTGTAGACCGCCAGGTCGGCCCAGACCACCGGGGTGGGCACGGCCACCAGGTCGGTAAATGTTTTGACCGCATCGGCAATACGCATCACATCACCGTCGAGGCTGCCGTCATTGGCCAGGTTCACTGCGCGCGACAGCGGCACGCGCCTGAAATCGCCCTGCAGACCGCTGCGCCTGAGCGCCTCTTGCACCACGCTCTCGGCGATGTCGGACAAAGGCGACGAAAAATCCACGCGGCCAATCTGCAGCACCTGCTGGGCCCAGGCGGGCAAGGTCGCCAGCACCAGCACTGCGGCACCCAACCCGTGGCGCAGCGCACGGTTCGACAAACAAAAAATTTTCATCGCATACACCTTGGCGAAAGGATTTTGGCTTTGGAGATGCTATACACACTTACAAAAATAAACAAACAACCTTAACCCAAAAATATATAAAAAATCAGCCTCTAGCGCTTATCGTATAAGCACGAGCAGCTATCAAAAATGTATTTACTTAACGGGAGAATATGAGCCCGACCTTCGGGTTGGCGGCCCTGAGAGCGATGCTACGCGGAGTCGCTCAAGCCTGGGCGATGGCAGATTTGAGCTGCTCCAGTGCCACGGCGGCGGCATCGAAGTCGAAGTTTTGCAGCTCGGCCAGCAGCTGGGCCATGGCCGGATGCCAGGGGGTACCCGACAGCAGGACGGCACAGCGGTCGGCCGCCTCCAGGGCCTGGGCATCGCTGTCCTGCACCAGGCGCTCCAGTTCGACCAGCAGCGGCGGCAGGTCGGGCGGCAAGGTCGGGCTGGACGAAGGGGCTGGGGCCAGCGTGGGAGCAGAGGGCGCGCCCTGTTCCCAGGCATCGATTCCCCGCACCACCACCCGCAGGGCGGCATCGGCGGCATCGCGCAGCACCTGCAACTCTGCCCACTGGATCGGCGAGCTTGCGCACACCAGCTCCAGGCTGTGGGTGGTCCGCTGCAAGTCCTGCGCGCCGATATTGCCCGCCAATCCCTTCAGGGTGTGGACATGGCGCACCAGGGCCTCCTGCTGGGCCGGGCTGGTCAGGTCAGCACGCAAGCGGTCGAACTGGGCGCTGAAGTCGCGCTGCGTGGCGGCAAACCGCAGCAGCAGGCGGGCGTACAGATCGGCCTTGCCACCGGCCACCCGCAACCCGGCGGCCCAGTCCAGGCCGGGCACGCCACCCAGACCCTGGAACCGCTGCGTGGAGTCTGTGGTCTCGGGAAGGACGCGCGGTGACTGGAAGGCTTTGGGTGTCACCCAGCGGGCGATGGTGGCGAACATCGCGGCCACATCCAGCGGTTTACCGATGTGGTCGTTCATGCCCACGGCCAACACCTTTTCGCGGTCGCCACTCATGGCGTTGGCGGTCATGGCGATGATGGGCAGCTGGGCCCAGCGCGGGTCCTGGCGCAGCAGACGGGTGGCGGTAAAGCCATCCATCACCGGCATCTGGCAGTCCATCAGTACCAGGTCGAACGCGGTGCTGCCGGCCTTTTCCGCAGCCTCCACCCGGTCCACGGCTTCCTGGCCGTTGTTGGCCACCTCCACCAACATGCCTGCGCTGGTGAGCAGGTCCAGCGCCAGCTCCTGGTTGACCTCGTTGTCTTCTACCAGCAGCACCCGCACACCCGCCAAACCCTGCACCGGGTCACTGGCCGTGCCGGAGGCGGCGAGCACGCGGCTTTGCTGCTGCGACGGGATCGTGTTGATGGTGAAGTAAAACGTGCTGCCAACCCCAGGGGTGCTGTGCACGCCAATGATGCCGCCCATCAGGTGCACCAGGGTTTTGCAGATGGTCAGCCCCAGCCCGGTGCCGCCAAAGCGCCGCGAGGTGGACGAGTCGGCCTGGGTAAAGGCGTTGAACAGCTTGCCTTGCTGCTCGGGCGTGAGGCCG
>NZ_JBWMAV010000029.1:0-3136 GCF_056521425.1 Rhodoferax sp. LS1P39
GAAGCGAAGACTCAAACCGTTGCCGCTGCTGAACGTGCCTCGCACAGCAGCCAGAGCGGCGATTCGCATGCGGCGGGGCTTATCCTAGTGCCATGAGGCTCCGACCCCTATTGGCGGGTTGGCGTTGACGTTTTCTGGGTGCCTGCCAGCAGCCTCGGCCGGGATGTGCGCCCGGCGGCGCAGTCACCTTTCTTTGAACGCCAAAGAAAGGCGCCCCAACTGTCTGCGCCCTCCGCTGGCGCTGCGGGAACCTGCGGTGCGCGCTTTGGGCGGGGTCTGGCTAAACTCGGCCTGCGGCCTCAAACAGACGCCAGCCCTTTTCCGCCCAAAGCTGTGCTCCTCGGCGCATACAGATGGGGACCCCGGGGAGCGGGATCGGCCCGGCTGCGCCGGGCATCGCGCCGGTCGCGAGCTGAGGCGGTTGACGTGGTGCAGCATGGGTACTTGAAAAGGGGCCTCAAAATCTGAAAATACCCCATAGGTCTGGGTCCCGGCCTACCGCAATCGTCGATGTACACCAGGGTCCAAAGCACAAGCACACCACCGCACCTTCCATGAAAACCCAGTACTACACCGCAAGCAGCCTCGACGGCTTCATTGCCACCGAAGACGACTCCCTGGAGTGGCTTTTCCCTCTGGGCGATGTGAATGACACCGGCTACCCGTCCTTCATCGCCGACGTAGGTGCACTGGCCATGGGCTCGGCCACCTACGCCTGGATGCTGCGCCACGCAGTCACCGTAATGGACCAGATGGGCAGCGCCTGGCCCTACACGCAACCCACCTGGGTCTTCTCCAGCAGGGCACTGCCGCGCGTGCCCGGAGCCGACCTACGGTTTGTCAGCGGCGATGTCCGGCCCGTGCACGCAGAGATGCGACGCGCGGCCGGGCCCCACAATATCTGGATCGTGGGCGGTGGTGATCTCGCCGGCCAGTTCTTCGATGCCGGTTTGCTCGATGAAATCATTGTCCAGGTCGGCTCCGTGACTCTGGGCCAAGGCAAGCCGCTGTTCCCCCGCCGCCTGACCTCCCCGCCCCTGCGGCTCACCTCCGCCCAACAGATCGGCAGCGGCTTCGCCGAACTCCGCTACGCAGTGCCGCGCAGCCAAGGCAACAGCGCTGCTTGAAGATGGAGTCAGATACCATAAACGCCGCTGCGAATATCGGAGGTATGCATGAAGAAGACCCTTGGCTTTTCAGTCTCCATAAACTGCCCGCGCAGCTTGGTGTGGGAAACCATGCTGAGCCCGGCAGGCTACAGGGTCTGGACCGCGGCATTCATGGAGGGCTGCTATTTCTCCGGCTCATGGCAAGCCGGCCAGAAGATCCAGTTCCTGGCACCCAACGGCGACGGCATGGTCGCAGTCATTGCGGAGAACCGGCTGCATGAATTTATCTCGATACAGCACCTCGGCGAGGTGAGCGCAGGCGTGGAAGACACCACCAGCCCAAAGGCCCTCACCTGGGCACCCGCGTATGAGAAATACACGTTTACAGAAACCGCCGGTACCACCGAAGTCAAAGTGGACCTGGACACGCCTCTTGCGCACGAGGCGTACATGCTAGAGACATTCCCTCGGGCTCTGGCCCTTCTGAAAAGCCTCTGCGAGAACAAGTCGCCAAGTGCCGCCTGACCAACACGTTACATGGGACTCTTGACCTTCAGCATCAACCTCACCCTGGACGGCTGCGTCGACCACCAGGAAGGCATCGCGGACGACGAGGCACACGCTTTCTTCACCCGCCTCATGGACGAGAACGGCGCGATGCTGTGGGGCCGCGTCACCTACGAGATGATGGAAAGCTACTGGCCTGCGGTCGCCCGCGGCGACACGCAGGCACCACCAGCGATGCGCGCGTGGGCGGAGAAGCTGGAGGCCAAGCCCAAGTACGTGGTGTCTTCGACGCGAAAGGACTTCCCGTGGACCCACAGCCACCACCTCGCCGGCGACCTGCGCACCGGCATCCAGCGGCTCAAGGACGCGACCCCGGACGGCGTACTCCTGGGTAGTGGCAAGCTCGCGACCGCGCTGGACCGGCTGGATCTGATCGACGAATACCAGTTGCTCGTCCACCCCAGGATCGCCGGCCACGGCCCGACCCTGTTTGAAGGCGGACTGGCCCGCACGCGGCGGCTCGAATTGGTCTCGGCGCAGCCGTTGCGCAACGGCGCGGTCGCCATGCACTACCGGCGTGCGCGCTGACGCGGAGATGGCTGATGTCGCCCCACAACGCGCTGCACTCGGACGCGGAGATTGGGCTGCACGGGCGGTAGCCAGTGGGGTCGGATCAGATCAGATCACGATTGCGCGCTGAATTGGCTGTTGTCGGACCGATGCTTGCCCGCATTCGTGCTCCGACCCCTCTGGCGGGTTGGCGTTTGCTGGGTGCCTGCCAGCATCGTCGGCCGGGTGATGCGCCCGGCAGCGCAGTCACTTGTTCTTTTGCGCAATCGATGCGTAACCCAAAGAAAGGCGCCCCAACTGTCTGCGCCCTTCGCTGGCGCTACGGGAACCTGCGGTGCTTCGCTTTGTGAGGGGTCTGGCTAAACTCGCTGGCGCTCAAACAACGCCAGCCCTGATCCGCCCAAAGCTGTGCTCCTCGGCGCATACAGATGGGGACCCCAGATGCGGGATCGGGGGCGCACAGCGCCCCCTCGTGCCTGGGGCACGAGTGCCCCCATCCCAGCCTTCCCCCGGTGGGGGAAGGGGTCAGGCAGTGCGCACCTCGGCGCGTGATGGCGCACATTTGGTATTTTTCCCTCCCCCGCCGGGGGAGGGCCAGGGTGGGGGCACCTCGCGCCCTTGGCACGATGCCCGGCAAAGCCAGGCCGATCCCGCTCCCCGGGGTCCCCCTCTAGATGCGCCGAGGAGCGCAGCTTCAGGTGGATCAGGGCTGGCGTTGTCTGAGCGCAGCGAGTTTAGCCAGACCCCACCTGAAGCGAGCACCGCAGGTTCCCCGACGCGCGGCGGGGCGCAGACAGTGGGGGTGGCCTTTTCTTTGGTGACTTTCTTTTGGCCCCCTCCATGTCAGGATAGATGTCGCCTCAACATTTAATGGCAAAGATGGGCGGCAAAAGACAAAGCATGAAACACAAGAGATACACGGCAGAGCAAAAGAAGTGGGCGGTGGAGAA